>JBQTKE010000609.1:0-13957 GCA_052386435.1 Myxococcaceae bacterium | reverse complement strand
GAAGCGCGTGAAGACCGCGGATGATTTGATCCGGATTTTGAAGGCCGCCAAGTCGGGGAGCACGGTGTTGTTGCGAGTGCTGCAGCCGGGGCAGGGCGGGCCGGGGAGAGGGTTGCGAGCGCTGACGGTTCCCTAGGGCGGACAGCGAGAAGCGCGTAGAGGGACGACGGGTTCGCTTGCGGCTACGCGTGCGGGGATTGGAGGACGGGGACGTTGCACGGGAGTTTGTCGCGTGCGCGTTCGCTTGCGGTGACGCGTGCGGGGATTTCGGAGCGCGGAGGTTTGTTCGCGCTCACCACTTGGCGCTGTGCGCTCTTGTTCCACCGTTGATGGGATGTCCGACCTCTCGTTACGGACGACGAGGATTTGTCGACATGCGTTCGTATGTAGTCACGACCTGGGGCAGCCTCGATAACGCTGGGCGCCCATTGCTCTGTGGCTGTTTGTCTACCTGCGCGCAGCCATTCGCATTTTGACGGCGGTTCCTCGCCTGCTGAATTATTCCGAGCAGACGGACCTCACCCTCGCCGCTCGTCACCTTCGAGGCCGTTCCGGGGAATTCGAAAGCATGCGTTCGCACGCTCGACTGTTGGCGGTGTTGTGGTCTGCGCTCGTCGTTTCGGCCTGTGGAGGAAACAAGGATCCGGTCGTCGGAGACGGGAACGGTGGCAACGGCGAGCTCGCGGTTCCGGACGCTCCGACTGGGCCGACCGCGACGGCGGGCGATGGGTCGGCGACGGTTCGATGGACTGCTCCTGCGAACAACGGTGGTGCTGCGATCACGGGATACGCCGTCACGCCCTACGCGGGCGGAAACGCCTTGGCGGTCTCCACCGCGGATGCGAGCGCTGCGGAGTTGGTCATCTCCGGGCTGACCAACGGCACGGAGTACAGCTTCAAGATCGCTGCTCAGAACAGCGTGGGGACGGGGCCGGCTTCTGCGGCGACCAATGCGGTGACTCCCGCGGCGCTTCCTGGTGCTCCGACCAATGTCGTCGCGGCCCGCGGGAACGCTCAGGCCAGCGTGACGTGGTTTCCGCCTTCGAGCTCCGGCGGCGGGGCGATCACGGGCTTTGTCATCAACGCGTACTTTGGCACCACGCTCGTCTCGTCCACTCCGGTCAACGATGCGGCGGCCACGGCGGCCATGGTGACGGGGCTGACCAACGGGACCGCTTACACGTTCACGGTCGCCGCGAAGAGCGCGGTTGGAACGGGTCCTGAGTCTTCGCCTTCGGGGCCCACGACTCCTGCGACCGTTCCTGGCGCACCGATGGCGCCCACTGTCATGGCTGGCAATACTCAGGTCACTGTTGGATGGACCGCGCCCGCGGACAACGGCGGCAGTGCGGTCACAGGGTTTGTGGTCACGCCTTATCAAGGATCGACTGCGCGGCCTGTAGTCAACATCACTGATCCGCTGGCGACTGGCACGACGGTGAGCGGGCTCACCAACGGCGTCGCCTATACTTTCAAGTTCGCGGCGAAGAACGCGCTGGGGACGGGCGCGCAGTCGGGTGCTTCCAGTGCTTCCACTCCACAGCCGGGCGTTCCGGGCGCGCCCACGAACGTCACGGGTGTCGCCGGCCACAACCGAGTGACGCTGACTTGGGCCGCGCCCACCAACAACGGGGGCAGCAGCCTCACGCAGTACCTCGTCACGCCGTACATCGGGGCCGCCGCTCAGACGACAACGCAGGTCAACGCCGCGTATTCGTCGTGGATCATCACGGGGCTCACCGACAACACGGGCTACACGTTCACGGTGACGGCGACGAACTCCGCCGGCTCGGGCGCTCCGTCTGCTCCCTCCGCGGTCATCACCCCCGTGCCGACCGCGCCGGATGTGCCTCCGCTCATCTCCGCGACTGCGGGGGATCAGCAGGTGAGCGTGACCTGGGTCGCGCCAAGTAACGACGGCGGGAGTCCCATCACCAGCTACACGCTCACGCTCTACGACACGAGCGGTCCAAAGACGCCGGTCAACGTCCCGGCGAGTCCGCTCAGCTACGTGGCTTCGGGTTTGACCAACGGGATGCAGTACTACTTCCGAATCACCGCCAACAACGCCGTCGGCAATGGTACCCAGCCAAACTACAGCAACGCAGTGACGCCCGCGGCGCCACCCAGTGCACCGACCAATGTGAACGCCACTGCCGGCGCGGCCCGCGCCACGGTGACTTGGACCGCGCCTGCCAACAACGGCGCGGCGATCACTGGCTACACAGTCACTCCGTACATCGGCGCGGCGGCACAGACGGCGTCCAACTTTGGCGCGGTCACCACGGCCAGTGTTCGGGGACTCACCAATGGCACGGCGTACACTTTTAGAGTCGCGGCGACCAACAGCATGGGGACGGGCGCGCAGTCAGCGGCGTCGAACAGTGTGACGCCCTTGCCGAATCCTCCGGGCGCTCCCACGGATGTGATCGCGGTGGTGACGGGCACCACGCAGGTGACGGTGGCGTGGAGTGGTCCGGGCGACAGCGGCGGCGCGGCGCTCTCGGGCTTCAGCATCACACCTTACATAGGGACGACGGCTCAGACTCCGGTGGCGGTGGCGAATGGCAACGCGCGCAGCTTCAAGGTCACGGGGCTCACTCAGGGAACTGAATACACCTTCACAGTGACCGCGACGAACAGCGGTGGGAACGGTCCGGTGTCGGCGAAGTCGAATCCTGCGACGCCGGCTGCTCCCTGCGTGTCGTGCGGCTTCCCGGGGCCGAAGCTGCTCTCCACTGGGACCGGCCCGGGGTCGCTGCTCAGCGCGGACGTCAACGCGGATGGGGTGCAGGACATCGTGACGGCCAACGCGTCTGCAACGGTCAGCGTGCTGCTGGGTAACGGCAACGGGACGTTCGGGTTGCCCATCGACTCCGCCGCGGGCACTTATCCGTCTGACCTGGCGATCGCTGACCTCGACGCGGATGGCAAGCTGGACGTGGTGACCGCCAACTACAACGGCAGCAATGTCAGCGTGCTTTTGGGGAACGGCAACGGCACCTTTAAGGCTCCCGCAAATTACGCCACCGACAGCTTGCCAACCGGGATCACGCTCGGAGACTTCAACGGCGACGGCAAGTCGGACATCGCAGCTTCCACGCGCGACACCGGCAACGTGAGCGTGTTGTTGAACCTGGGTAACGGGACGTTCGGCACCAAGACCAGCTACGCGACGGCGGCGAGCACCGGTGCCTCATGGTCCATCGTCAACGCGGACTTCAACGGCGACGGCTACAATGACCTGCTCACCTCCAACTTCTACAGATCCTCCGTCAGCCTCTTGAAAGGCAACGGGAATGGAACCTTCCAACCTTTCGTCGAGTTTTCCGCCGGACTCAACCCGATCTCGGTCGTCGTCGCCGACTTCAACGCGGACGGAAAGCCCGACTTCGCGACCGCCAATTACTCCAGCGCCAACGTGACGGTCGGTCTTGGCAATGGTGACGGCACATTCGGTACGCGGGTCCCGTACGTGACCAGCGGCAACACCGCCGCGATCTCGGTGGGCGACCTGGATGGCGACGGCAAGACGGACATCATCAGTGGCAACGTGACCGGTGGCACCGTGGGCGTGTTGATGGGTAATGGCAACGGCACGTTCCAGCTTCGCAAGGACTACGTCATCGGCGGCGTGTTCGGCATCCTCAACCAGCACTCGCTGCTGATCCTGGACGCGAATCAAGACGGCAAACCGGATCTCTTCGCGCCCGTGGGCAACTACAGCTCCCAGGGCCTCGTCGTCGCGTTCGGCGCTGGCGCGGGAACGTTCGTGACGGGCAAGACGTACGCGACCGCCAACTCGCCCATCGCCGCGGTCACGGGCGACTTCGATCGCGATGGGTTTCAGGACGTGCTCACGCTCAACAGCGCATCGCCGTACACGATGAGCCTGATGGGTGGAAACGGCGACGGCACGTTGCGTGGGCGCACCGACTTCAACGTCAGTCGTTCTCCGGGAGGAATCGCGGCAGGCGATCTGAACGGCGACGGCAAGCTCGACGTAGTCACGACCAGCGGGTTCGACAACAACGTGGGCGTGCTGATGGGACAGGGGAACGGAAACTTCCAAGCCAAGGTGGATGTCGTGGTAGGCGCCAACACCGTGAAGGTCGCGCTGGGGGACGTGAACAAGGACGGCATTGTCGACCTGGTCACCACGCCGCAGTTCAGCTCTGTGGTTCACGTGTTGCTGGGCAACGGAGATGGAACGTTCGCGGCGAAGGTGGACTATGCGACCAGCTCTATCCCCAACAAGCTCGTGGTGCGGGACTTCAACAACGACGGCGCCGCGGACATCGCGGTGCTCAGCGCGAGCACCATCAACGTGCTTGTGGCCAACGGCGACGGCACCTTCGCGCCCCGGTTCACCCTCGCCGCGGGCGGCACTGCAACGGGGCTGGAAGCCGCGGACATTGACGGGTCAGGCAAGGTGTCTCTGGTCGCCACCAACAACCTCACCAACAACAACGTCGTGGTCTTCGTGGGCAACGGAAACGGAACGTTCCAAGCCGCGGTGACTTACGCAGCGACGGGAATGACGCTAAGCAGCGTGACCGCGGTGGACGTGTTCGGAACGGGCAAGCCCTCCCTCGTGGTGCTGGACGCGACGTCGGGACGCATGGGCGTGCTCGCGAACAACGGCGATGGCACGTTCCAAGCTCCGCAGAACTGGGTCGCGGCGGTCGGCGCCGGGGCGTTGGTATCGACCGTGTTGGATGCGAACGGGAAGCCGGACCTGATCTACGTGACGTCATCAGCCGACACGGTCAGCGCACTCCCCGGAGTGTGCCTGCAGTAGCACCCGCGAAGCCAGGAAACCGCGAGACGAGACCCCCCACCAAAATCGAAAACGCGCGCGCAGCCGAAAACCGAACGACGCAAACGAAGCGCGCGGCCGGCTTTCGCAGTTTCAAGGCTTCTCGCCCGCGGCCACCGCTGCCGGAATCTCGCCCGTTTTCCTTCTCACGTGCGGCCCACGCTCGCGGCCGGGGTGCAGCTCCATGCCCGCGGCGTACGGCGTGACCTTGTTCCGCCCCGCGCGCTTGGACGCGTAGAGCGAAGAGTCCGCACAGTCGACCAGCTTCTCCAGCGCGACCGCATCCACCGGCAAATTCGCGACCCCCACCGAGATGGTGACCTTCCCCAGCGGCTGATGCTCGGAGTGAGCGATGGGCGCGTTCTCCACCGCCTTGCGCAGCTTCTCCGCGACGTCCGCCGCCTCCGCCTTGCTCACCTGAGGCAGCACCAACATGAACTCCTCACCGCCGTAGCGGGCGAGGGTGTCGACCTTGCGAACCTGCGTGCCCATCAACACGCTCACCTCGCGCAAGACGTCGTCACCCGCGCGGTGGCCCGAGTGATCGTTGAGCATCTTGAAGTGATCGATGTCGACCATAAGGATCGACACCTGATTCCCAAACCGATTCGCCCGCGCCACTTCCAGTTCCAGCTGCGTGAAGAGGTGGCGCCGGTTGGGAATCCCCGTGAGCGCGTCGGTGATCGCCAGAGCCACGGTCTCTTCGTGGAGCCGCGCGTTCTTTACGGCAGCGGCGCTCAGGTCCGCCACCGCGCAGAGCAGCTCGATGTCTTCGGGAGAGAACGAAGCGGGCTCGGGGCGCTCGAAGTTGAGCACGCCCAAGAGCGACTCCTGGTAGGTCATGGGCACCGCGAGAAGGGCGCCGCGCGTGCGAGCGCGGCTGCCGCGGTTGGTGTAGACGCGGTTGTTGTCCAGCGCAAGGTCGGGAATGTAGACATGCCGCAGCGTGGCCGCGGCGATTCCACAGGCGCCTTCATTGAGCTTGAACGTCAGCCCTTCCGTCCCTTCCAGAGAAGGAATGGCCGTCTTCACCTCAAGCTCTTGCTTGGCGTTCAGCATCATCACCGAGAACTGCGGAAGCTTGAGCCGTTCGGTCACCAGATCACTGATCGCCTTGAGCACCTCGGGCAGCTCCAAGGTAGACGTCATGGAGCGGGCCACGTCGTAGAGGAGCGCGAGCTCAGTGACTCGGGTCTCCAGCTTGGCGTTGGTGATCTCCAGCTGCTTTTTGAGCGCGATCTGTTCGTGAGCGGCCTCAAGATCGCGGTGCGTGTCGATCTCATCCGCTTCAAGCGACGTGATGCGCGCCAGCATCTGATTGAACGCCTGACCCAAGGAGCCGATCTCGTCCGCGCTGTTCACGGGCGCGCGAACCAGGAAGTTACCCTCCTCGGCGGAGCGCATCGTCCCGGACAGTTTTCCTAGGGGGCGCGCCAACATGAAGTGCAGCGCCACGCCCACGGCCAAGGCGATCACGCCGCCGAAGCCGATCAGCGCAATCAGCGCGGTCTGAAAGACCTCTCGCACTTGCGCGAGCGCAGCACCTTCGTTCGCGGCCTGACCGCGCACCGCGTCTGCGGTCCACTCCCACAGCAGGCCCACGCCCGCGAGCGCAACCAACAGGGCCGGCAAGCCGACGGCCCAGAACAGTTTCTTGCCGATCGAATCGAGCTTCAGCGTCATCCGTGCCCTCGAGTATGCCAGTGTGGGGCGCCTTGACGCGACTTGTCAAAGGTCGACGTGGGTTTTGACGTCGTGGGTCAACTGAACGAGGGTCATCCGCCGTGGAACTGATCACCTCCGTGCTTCTTCCCGTGCCGCACGGGTTCAGCACCCGCGAGGGGGGCGTGTCCGAAGGACCCTTCGCGTCGCTCAACCTGGGGTTTTCCGTGGGCGACCGGCCGGAAGCGGTGGAGACCAACCTGCGCCGAATCGCCGCGAGGGCCGAAGTTTCCCCGTCTCGACTGCTGGGGGTTTCACAGGTGCACGGGGTCGCGGTGGTGCATGCGAGAGCGCCGGTGGCAGGTGACACCCTGACGCCTCCATTGGGAGAGGCGGACGCCCTTTGGACCGAGGACCAGGACACGGCGGTTGGCGTGAAGACGGCGGACTGCGTGCCCATTCTGCTGGCGGATCCTCGGAGCAAGCGCGTCGCGGCGGTGCACTCAGGGTGGCGCGGTACCGACTTCAGAATCTCCGAGCGCGCGGCGGAGAGTTTGGGAGCAGCTTCAGGGATCGTGGCGGCGATTGGGCCGTGTATTCGTGAGTGCTGCTACGAGGTGTCGGACGAGCTTGCCCACAGGTTCGCCAGCGCGTTCGGTCCTGAGGTGACTGTGCGTCGAGGGGCGCGCTGGCATCTCAATCTGGTCGCGGCGGTGAGGGAGAGTCTGCGAGCAGCCGGGCTCAGCGCGGACCGCATCGATTCGGTCCCGGCGCTGTGTACGTCCTGCGATCCCAGACGCTTCTACTCGCACCGGCGCGACGGCGGGAGAACCGGGCGTCACTTGTCGTTCGTCGTCTGTCGTTTCTGAAAGCTGCGTACCCAGCGCACACCCTACATCCGCGCAGGTCCGTGTTCTTGATTCCGCAAAACGCGGGTTCTTATCATCGGTTCGCTCTCTCACGTTCTCTCGACTGGAGCCTTCCATTCGCTGGGTCGCCGCAACCGTGTCGGCGCTCGTTTTCACCGCGTGCGCCGCGGACACTTCGCAGCAACGGTCGCAGCTCGACGAGCTGAAGGCCGAAGTTCGCGCGATGCGTGAGAAGAGCTCCGCGCTGGAGCATCGGTTGGAGAGGATGGAGTTGGAGCGCTCTGTCGTCGCCGGTCGAAACGCCCCGCCGGTCACGGGACCCGCCCCCGTCGCGAAGCCGCTGGGCGAGATCCCTGAACTCACGGTGGTGAAGCTCAAGCCGAAGAAGGAACCGGCGCCGAAGATCGACACGCGCAAAGACATAGTGGAGCCGTCGGCGGAAACTCTCGAGGCGCTGGTCGCCTCCGCGCAAGAGCACCCGTCGTCGTCGAAGGACAGGGACAGGGACAAGGACGACGACCGGAAAGAGCCCATGGACGCCGAGCTCGCCGACGCGATGTTCGACGCGGGCATGTCCGCGCTGCGCACCGGCAACATCGATGGCGGGGTGGTGAAGCTCAAGTCCTTCACCGACGAGAACCCTCGCCACGCCAAGGCAGACAACGCGCTCTACTTCGCGGGGCTGGGTCTGATGAGCCTCTCTGAATACAAAGACGCGACGGCGATCTTTGAGAACCTGTTGAAGCAATACCCGGCGGGCGACGCGGTCGTCGACGGGATGTTGAAGTTGGCCGAGTGCCGGATGCGGCTCCATCAGCCGCAGGATGCGAAGGCGCTCTTCACCCGAGTTGTTCTGAATTACCCGGGCACAGCTGCGGCCACCCAGGCCGAAGCGCGGCTCGCGTCACTGGCAAAGTAGCTTCGAAAGGACGAGGCCGAAAATCCATGCGCACCCGTTTGATGGCGACTCTCTGCGGAATTCTGGCCTTCGTGCCCGGCGCTGCCCGCGCTCAGATCAAGCAACCGGTTCAGCTCGCTGACCCCTCTGCGGACAACACGGACGCGGCAGGTCAGGAGGCACCGTCCGAGACAGAAGGCGTCGAAGTCGTCGATCCGCCGCAGAAGCCGCCGAAGCTGGCGCAGCCGGGACGCGATGAAGCGCCGGGTGAAGTTCACACGGTCATAAAAGGCGACACGCTCTGGGATCTCTCACAGCGGTATCTCGGTAGCCCTTGGTACTGGCCGAAGGTGTGGTCTTACAACCCGGCCATCGCAAACCCGCACTGGATCTACCCGGGCAACGCGGTGCGATTCTTCCCCGCGGGCGAGGAAGTTCCGTCGCGCGTCGAGGTGGGTGAAGCGCCCAACGAGCTCCCGAGCGCGGGGGAGGACGGGCTCAACAGCGTAGACATGATTCAGCCGGAGGGCGGCGAGGCCACGGTCTCTCTCACCGCGCCGATTGGGTACAAATCCACGGGTGCTAGGAGGGTGATTCACGAGGCCTTCGTCACCTCGAAAGAGCTTCAGGAGTCGGGACGCATCGACTCGTCCTTCTCCGAGATGGAGATGCTCTCCACCTTCGACACGGTCTACCTGCAGTTCAAGCAGAAGGGGAGCGTGAAGCTGGGCGACCGCTACGTGATCTTCCGCACGGTGCAGGAAGTGGAGCACCCCATCAGCGGCCGCGACGTGGGCTACCTCACCCAGTTCTTGGGCACGGTGAAGATCGTCAAGACCGGTAAGGGCCTGGTCACCGCGCAGATCATGGAGACCTGGGACCCGATTCAACGCGGCGATCTGGTCGGCCCGTTCGGCGAGAAGCTCTCGTCGAGCGTGTCCGTGCGCAACAACGATCGCGACGTGAAGGGCTACGTGCTCATCTCGTTGGTCCCGTTCCTCAATGTGGTGGGCGAGCACCACACCATCGTCGTCGACAAGGGCAGCGCGGACGGCGTGCAAGCGGGCAACACCTTCACCGTGATTCGCCAAGCGGACCAGGGTGGCGACATTTTCCGGCCGCAGGATGTCGACAATGACGAGCTGCCGGTTGAAGACGTCGCGACCTGCATGGCGGTGGACGTGAAGGAGAAAGCGTCCACCTGTCTCTTGATTCGCTCCTTGCGCGAGGTTGTGCCGGGAGACCGCGTGGAGATGCGCCGCGCGGCTGCGGGTGGCGGTTCGTCACCCGTCTCGTTGCTCCGCTAGGTTGGAGCCCTCGACGAGGCCTACGGTGCGGATAAAGCTCAATGCGCGGTTGGCTGGTGTTCCTGCTCGTTTAGGGCGTTCCCGCTTCATCCCAAACTTTCGGTTCCTCGTTGATGACCTAGCACACCAGTCGGATGCGGCATGCGGGCGCGCGCCGCGTACCCCAGTGCCGTCCAGCCCTCTGCTGTGATGAAGAACCGTTGAGACGACGGGTCGCCCGTCGATCGCCGTCGATTCTTTCAAGAACGCATGTCAGACCCATCGTCTATGTCGACGCCCGGCGAGGTGGGTGATGGAGCGTGGGCGGCTGGCGTTGTTGTCGTTGTGGGTGATTCCGAAGTTGGGACCTCAGTCGCTGGAGGTCCTCGCTCGGGCGGTCCCGGGCTTTCCGGCTGCGATGCTGGATCTGAAGACGGTCGACTGGGCGCATCTGATCGACCTCCCTCCGAACATTCGGTCTTCCCTCATCAGCGTGAAGCGATTGGCGATGTTGGGGGAGCGCACGTTGGAGCGGGCCCGCAAGGCGAACGCGCGGATCGCCTTTGTGGACGATCCTGAGTACCCAGATCGCTTGCGTTCGGTCTCCACGGCGCCGCCGCTGCTCTTCTATTGGGGCAACGTGGGTGCTCCGCGGCGCAGGCTGGCCGTGGTGGGGTGCCGCCAACTCGACACCGACTTTGGCGATTGGATCACGGCGCTCGCGGCGGAGGTGGCCGCGCAGGGAGTGGGCATCGTCTCAGGTCTCGCGTTCGGCGCGGATTCCGCCGCGCACAAAGGCGCGCTTCAAGTGGGAGGAGAGACTTTCGCGTTCCTCGGTTCCGCGTTGGATCAGATTGATCCGGGCCAGCGCTCGCTCGTTGGGTCGTTCTTGGAGGGGCAGGGCGTGCTGTTCACAGAGCTGCCGCCGCACATCCGAGCCAACAAAATCACCTTTCCCTTGCGAAACCGGCTCATCGCTGGCGCATCCGATGCGGTTCTCGTGGTTCGCGCGAAAGAAAAGTCCGGGAGTCTCTACACCGCCGAAGCGGCGATACGTCAGGGGCGCCCGCTGTTTGCGGTGCCTGGCGATGTCCGGGCGCCGGAAGCTCGCGGCTGCAATCTCCTTCTGCGTTATGGAAGAGCGAAGGCGTGTTTGGACCCAAGCGACGTCTTGGAGGTCTTGGGTGTAGGTGAAACAGAAACAGAGGTCGCCCGTCCCCAAGTGGATCTGAAAAGTCTTTCGGCGAATGCGGTGACCGCGTACGAAGCGCTCGCGGCAACGCGTCGATCGTTTGAAGAGGTGCTCGCCGACACCGCGCTGGGTTCAGGGGCCTTGACCAGCGCGTTGTGCGAGCTAGAGCTGAAGGGCCTGGTGATTCAACGGCCAGGAAAGCGGTACGAGCGGGTTTAGGAGCTTTCGACCATGGCAGCGAAGCGGAAGACCGAGAAGAAGGCCAAGCCGGCCAAGAAGAAGGCGAAGAGCAAGAAGACGCTCGCCACGGTCGAAGCGGATGTCGGTGACGAGAAGGCCCCCGCGCCACGGAAGGATGGGAAGCCGCGCTACCTGGTGGTGGTGGAGTCCCCCGCCAAGGCGAAGACCATCAAGAAGTACCTGGGCACGGGCTACACGGTGAAGGCGTCGGTTGGGCACATCAAGGATCTGCCCAAGAGCGACATTGGCGTGGATGTTGAGAAGGACTTCAAGCCCAAGTACCAGATCATTGATTCCAAGAAGAAGGTGGTGGACGAGCTTCGAAAGCACGCGGCCATCGCCGACAAAGTCTTTTTGGCCACGGATCCGGATCGCGAAGGCGAGGCGATCGCTTGGCACATCAGCGAAGAGATCGATCACAAGCACGCTTACCGGGTGATGTTCAACGAGATCACCAAGAAGGCGATCCAGGCGGCGATCCTTCAGCCGACGTCCCTTAACCGCGACACCTATGACTCGCAGCAGACGCGCCGCATTTTGGATCGGCTCGTCGGCTACCAAATCTCTCCGCTGCTCTGGAAGAAGATCCGCCGAGGGCTCTCAGCGGGACGCGTGCAGTCGGTCGCGGTGCGGCTGATTGTCGAACGCGAGCGCGAGATCAAAGCCTTCGTACCAGAGGAGTACTGGACGCTGGAGGCCGAGCTCTCGGGGAGGTTGCCGCCCAACTTCCGCGCTCGGTTGGCCAAGCTGGATGGCGTCAAGGCGGAGCTGAAAGCAGGCGACCTCGCGCAAGGCCTGGTCGAGGAGCTCAAGAGCGCCTCGTTCAAGGTTGCCAAGGTTGACCAGCGCGAGCGGCGCCGCAACGCGCCCGCTCCGTTCATCACCTCCAAACTCCAGCAGGAAGCCGCGAACCGGCTGCACTTCTCCACGAAAAAGACGATGACCTTGGCGCAGCGGCTCTATGAAGGTGTCGAGCTGGGCGAGGAAGGGCAGACCGCGCTCATCACGTACATGCGTACCGACTCCGTGCGTCTGTCGCCGGAAGCGGTCGGCTACGTTCGCACGCTCATCGAGGAGAAGTACGGCAAGGAGTACCTCCCCGAAGAGGCGGTGGTCTTCAAGACCAAGAAGAGCGCTCAAGACGCGCACGAAGCCATTCGGCCGACCTCGTTGGAGTACCCGCCGGAGCGCGTGAAGGAGTTTCTCGAGCCGGACCTGTTCCGCCTCTACGAGCTCGTCTGGAACCGCTTCGTGGCCTGTCAGATGAAGCCTGCGATTTACGACCAGACGTCCGCGGAGATCTCCGCGGGTCGTGCGCAGTTCCGCGCCACCGGCTCAACCCTGAAGGTCCCGTGCTATCTAGCGGTCTACGGTCAGGGTCTCACGCTGGAAGAGCAGGACGAGAAGGACAAACGCGCCAAAGAAGGCGAGGACGTTCCGGACGACGCCGCGGGTCTGCTGCCGCCGCTGAGCGAAGGCGAGACGCTGACGCTGGTGAAGACCGAGGTGAATGGCACTGGGCTCTTCCCGGAGCAGCACTTCACTCAGCCGCCCCCGCGCTTCAACGAAGCGTCACTGGTGAAGGAGCTGGAAGACAAAGGCATTGGTCGTCCGTCGACGTACGCGGCGATCATGAGCAACATCCAGGACAAGAAGTACGTGGAGAAGATGGAGGCCCGCTTCCACCCCACGGACCTGGGCTTCATCACCACCGAAGAGCTGGTGAAGCACTTCCCTCAGGAGATGGACGTCCAGTTCACCGCCGGCCTGGAGGAGAAGCTGGACCTGATCTCCGAAGGCGAGGCGAACTGGAAGAAGGTGCTGCACGACTTCTACGGACCGTTTCAGGAGACCTTGGCCAAGGCCGAAGTCGAGATGCGGGACGTGAAACGCGAGGAGATCCCCACCGATCTCAAGTGCGAGAAGTGCGGCGGGGCCATGGTGATCAAGTGGGGGAAGATGGGCCGCTTCCTCGCGTGCACCCAATATCCCGAGTGCAAGAACACCAAGGACTTCAAAGAAATCGACGGCAAGATCGTCATCATCGAGGAAGAGACCACTGACGAGATCTGCGACAAGTGCGGCAAGCCCATGGTCATCAAGCGCGGCCGGTTCGGGCGCTTCATGGCGTGCTCGGGGTACCCCGACTGCAAGAACTCCAAGGCGCTGTCGATTGGTGTCGCGTGCCCGACCTGCAAAGTGGGCTACCTGACGGAGCGGCGCAGCCGGCGCGGGAAGATCTTCTTCGGGTGCAACCGCTACCCAGACTGCACCTTTGCCGCGTGGGATAGGCCGCTGCCAGAGGCTTGTCCGACGTGCGCGTCCCCGTATCTACTTCAGAAGTATTCGAAGCGAGACGGGCCCTATGTCGCGTGCCCTAATAAGGAATGCGACTACCGCCGGACCGTCGACCTGCAGGAGCCCGGAATGCTTCCCTCTGCACCGGCCTAAAATCGCCGTGATTCCATAAGGTTGTAGGTGGTTGTCTCATTGACAGGGTTGGAGGGGCTCGATATTTCGTTCTCCAACTTCGAGCAGTTCGAAAGGACATCGAAAGTAAATGCGAACCATCCTGGATCTTGTGGATGTTGTTCTGGCCAACGCACCTGCGCATGGCGGAGGGGGCAGCTTCGCTGACGGCGTCGTCAAGTTCATCAAAGACGGCGGCAAGGCGATGTACATCAACATCGGGATGCTCGCGGTCGCCCTCGCGGTGATCATCGAGCGGTTCGTGACGTTGATGTTCCGCTACAACCTGAACGCTCCGCCCTTCATGGAGCAGATCACCAAGCTGGTGCTCACCGGCAATGTGGACCGCGCGGTGAAGCTCTGCGGCGCGGCGCCGAACGCCCCGCTCGCCCGCGTGATTCGCGCCGGCCTCACCCGCGCCAACCGCGGTGAGCTGGAGGTCGCGAAGGCGGTGGAAGAGGCGATTTTGGAAAATGCGCCGGCGGTGCAGACGCGCATCCCCTGGCTCTGGTCCATCGCCAA
>JBQTKE010000608.1:0-5663 GCA_052386435.1 Myxococcaceae bacterium | reverse complement strand
CGCGAGCGAGCCTTCCGCCCGGAACGCGTCGAGATACCGAGCGATCAGTCGCGCGTTGCGACCTAGCTCGGAAAGCTCCTTCTTGAACTGATCAAGCTCCTCAATGACGTAGATGGGAATGATGACGTTGTTGTCATCGAACGCGTAGATGGAACGGGGGTCGTGAAGCAGGACGTTGGTGTCGAGAACGAAGTTTTTTCTCATCCGGGTGCGGCGACCTTTCGTAGGGGTCAAACCACGCGGTGTTGCTGTGCAATATAGGCACTAGACGTAACGGATCGCGAGGATCGTCAACTCGATCTCTCCACGCGGTCGCACCACCAAAACGTCATCTCCCTTGCGTTTTCCAATCAGTGCTTTCCCCACTGGCGAATCGATGCTGATCCGACCACCAGCGGTGTCGGTCTCGTCAGGGCCGACAATCTGGTACGTCGTCTGATTCCCGTCTTCGTCTTCCAGCGTCACGGTGGCGCCAAAGTAGACGCGAGACGGATCCGTCTGCTCCTTGGGATCCACGACGAGCGACGTGTCGAGCCGGTGCTGCAGAAAACGGAGGCGCCGGTCGATTTCACGAAGTCGCTTCTTGCCGTAGATGTACTCGGCGTTCTCTGAACGATCGCCCTGCGCGGCCGCGGCAGAGACCTCCGCGGTGACCTTGGGGCGCTCGGTGTTGAGCAGGTGCAAGAGCTCTTTGTGCATCCGCTCCGCGCCGGCCCGGGTGATGTACCGCTTGCCCAAACCTTTCTTCGGTTCGTCGTCTTCTTCCTCTTCGCGGAGGTCTTCGGCTTGCGACATGCGCGTCGTATACCGCGAGGCGTTTGCACGCGTCCCACTCCGTGCTATCTGGCCGCCCGAAATGAAGCCAGCCCTGCCCCTGTCGTTGTTCGCCGTCGCTGTGATTGCCGCCCTGGGCTGCGATCCGGTCGACTACATCGACGTGCAGCCATCGTTGGTGGTGCTTGCGGGCAAGCAGGATTCGCAGTGGCTCTCCGGCAAGGCGATGAGCCACACGCGGGTGCACTACCCGAACGAGAAGATCTACTGGACAGTGAAGGATCCCAGCGTCGCGCAGGTGGACGACAAGGGGCGGGTCACGCCTCTGAAGTCAGGCGACACCGAAGTGGTGGCCACGCACCGCGAAGTGCGTGCCTCCGTCCCGGTGCGCGTTCGCTTCGCGGAGAAGGTCACGGTTTTCCCCTCTGAGCTGACCCTCACTGAAGGTGAGCCCGGCAAAGAGCTGACCGTCAAAGTCTTCGATTTCCAGGGGAAGGAGCTGAAAGATCGCACCACGATCTTCACGTCCCAGGATAGAGAGGTCGTGAGCATGGGTCAGAACGCGGTCTTTCCGGTGCACGCCGGTCAGACGGAGGTGGAGGTTCGCGTCGAGGATCAGGTCGAACGTGTGAAGGTGAAGGTCGCGTCGGAAAAAAGCGCGCGACGGTGATTTTCGGTAGCGAGTCGCTAGCTCAGTTGGTAGAGCACCGGCCTTTTAAGCCGAGGGTCGGGGGTTCGAGTCCCCCGCGACTCATGCAGCAGCAGTCGACAGTTTGGGTCCCCGTCGTCTAGAGGCCCAGGACGCTGGCCTTTCAAGCCGGTGACACGGGTTCGAATCCCGTCGGGGACATTCACGTCAGGGACGCGGTCAGTGGGTCTTGCTGATTTGCGTCTCATTGACGGTGATCTCCCCTCCCGCTGGCACCACCACCGCGATGCGCTTTTCCGTGCCCAGCTTCGGATCTCGAAGAATCAGCGTCTGCATGCCCGAAGGAAGAACCAAGCCTTCCTTCATCGGCGTGGTCCCGCGACGTTCGCCGGCGTAGTGCACTTCGGTGGAGGGCCGTAGGTTGAGCAGCACCCGCCCCGTTTCTTCCGTCGTCTCCAGGGAGGTCGGCTCCGGCGGCTCGTCGAGCACGCGCGGCTCCGCCACTGGACTGAGCTCACTGATCGGCTTCGGCTGGGGCTCCGCCATGGGATGCGGGCCGCTGTCGCGGTTCACCACCCACAGCGTCACCAGCAACGCGATCAAGCCGGCGACCGATCCGGAGAAGGCGGGGCCACGCCAATTGAAGGGCGCGTCGACCTGCTCCACATCGACGTCCGTCTGATCCCGCATCCTCGCCGTGTCCGTATCGGCCGGGACATCCCGAGCAGCAAGACTTTGCTCGCTGGGCTGCTCCTCGCTCGTGGTGCTCGAGGGTGAGTTGGGACGCTCGTCCTTCGCCGCAACGGAGTAAGCCGCATGGGGCTGTTCCGCGTTGTCGCCGTGAAAGCGGCCGAACAGGTCGGACAGGATCGCGTTGAGCTCTTCGGGAGTGGGCGTTTCCGAATTGCGGGTGGCGTACTCAGTCAGCGCGTCCGCCAATTCGGCGGCGTCTTGGTAGCGCGCTGCGGGATCTTTCGCGGTGGCGATCTTGAGGATCTGATCCAGCTCTTTGGGCGCCTGCTGCTGGCGCGCGGAGAAGAGCGAGCCGAGCAGCCCGTTGAGGACAACGGCCATGCTGTAGATGTCCACGCGCCGATCAACGACGCCCTTGTTCAGCTCGGGCGCGACGTACACCGATGACGCCGCCGACAGAGGTAGCAGCGCACGCGCCAGACCGAAGTCGCTCACCTTCACCTGACCGCCCTGCGCCACCATCACGACTTCTGGGTTCACGTCCCCGTGAACGAAGCGCAGCGAGGTCCCCGCTTCACTGCGCAGCTCATGCGCGCAGTGGAGGCCACGCAGTCCGCTCGCAGCCAACCGACAGAGCAACGCCGGATCCACCGCCATGCGAACGCTGCGCAGCGCGAGGCCAATCTCTCCGAAGGTGTGACCCGCGACGTGCTCACACGTGAGGTAGAGCGCGCCGCTGTCCTCCCAGTACTCGTGCAGCCGCACCAAGTTCGGATGGGACAGCTGCGCGGTGCGCGCCAACTCAACCCGTAGGCTGCGTTCCACTTCGGGGTTGGACAGCAGACCTGGCAGCACGCGCTTGAGCACCACGGTGGTGCTGGCGCCGTCGCGACGCACGACGAACGCATCCGCCCACGCCGACGAAGGAAGCCGGCTCACCACGCGGTAGCGCCCTATCCGCGTGGGGACTCGCGGCAGGCTCTGTTCAAGAGCGTTCAAGTGGCTGCGCACCATAGTCAATTCGCTCTGGCTGGAGCGAAATCGGGGCGTGGACCGGTCGCTTTTACGCGTCTGCGAGGATGTCTTCCGATGTGCGTCAATGACGCCGGCGCAGTTACTCTTCCAAGGTCTGGGTCTATCGCTCAGTCAATACGCCTTGACGGGTGATCTTTGCGCCGAGCTGGCGCTGCTCGAGAAGCTGGGCGAGCGCGCGGCGGCGCCGATTGAAAAACGCCACGCTCCTCCAGGAAGCGCAGGAACGGGGGCTGGGCTTGGAGCCTGTGAGGGTGACCACCGGATGCGTTGAGTGGGCGCAACGGCTACACTGCGCAGTACCTGCATGAACACCTTGCTCTCCCCCGCCACCGCGCAACGACCCGCCCGGCTACCAGGACCGAACGAACCCTGCTGGTGCGGCAGCGGAACCAAGTACAAGAAGTGCCACCGCGACACGGACTCTGTCGCCACAAAGCCGCGCACCAAGGTCAAACCTGGCGTGGTCGGTCCTCGCCGAGAGGTCCCCGCGGCCATCGAGCGACCTGACTACGTGGTGACCGGCAACCCCGGTCCGGGAAAGCTGGGGGATCCAGCGACCCGCTTAGAGCGAATGCGCAAGTCCTGCCGAGCCGTGGCCGAGGTTCTCGAAGAGCTGGGCAAGGCGGTTCAGCCGGGTGTCACCACGGATGCGTTGGACGGACTCTGCCATGAGGCCTACATCAAACGCGGCGGGTACCCCAGCACGCTGGGGTATCGGGGCTTCCCTAAGTCCATGTGCACGTCGGTGAATGAGATCATCGTCCATGGCATCCCCGACAGTCGTCCGCTGGAGCGTGGGGACATCGTCAACCTGGACGTGACCATCTACTTGAATGGAATGCACGGCGACTGCTCGGCGACGTTTGGGGTGGGCGAGATCGACGACGCGGCGAAGCGGCTGATGCGGGTGACCCAAGAGTGCCTGATGCTGGGCATTGAAGCGGTGAAGCCAGGCCAACCCATCCATGTGATTGGCCGCGCCATTCAGACCTACGCGGAGAAGCAAGGCTACGGCGTCGTCCGGCAGTACTGCGGTCACGGCATCGGCGAAATTTTCCACACCGACCTTCAGATTCCCCACTACTTCGATCCCTCGTCCGACCAGATCCTCGAGGAGGGCATGTTCTTCACGGTGGAGCCCATGCTCACCGAGGGAACCTGGCGCCATGTGGACTGGGACGACGGCTGGACCGTGGTCACCGCGGATGGAAAACGCTCGGCCCAGTATGAGCACACGGTGCTGGTGAAGGCAGACGGGGCGGAGATCCTCACCCGTACCCGCTGAGCGCCTCCAGTTGATGGCCAGGCAACGCTCTGGCGACGCTCCGTTCACGCGCATTGCCGCAACCCGAGGCGACCACTAGGATTCTCCGCCTGGATGGATGCCGGGGAGCGCTCGCATGCATTGGAGCTTGAAGCCCAAGGAGCGCTCAACGCGGGCGAGGCGTCGGCGCTCCTTTGCAGCGCGGCCGACGTCCTGCTCCAGAAGAACCGTGAGCTGAAGCGCGCGGAGTCGTTGTTGCGCCGTGCTTCAGGGGTGGCGCCACGAGCGATAGAGCCTCTCAAACGGCTGCGCGCTCTCTACGAACAGACCCAGTCTTCGGCGAATTTGGCGGAAGTGCTGGAGCGGCTGGCGCACCGCACCTCAGGGCCCGAGGCGGCCACCCTGCTGTTCCGCGCCGCGGAGGTTTACGAGAAGCAGCTGGGGCAGCCGCACCGCGCGATCTTGTGTCTGCAGCTGGCGGCGCGCGCGGATCCGAAGCGACGCGAAGCGTTCCGGCGGGTGCGGAAGTTCTTGCTCGCCGAAGGACATGGCGTGGCGGCGCTCGATTCGATTGAGCGGGAGCGCGCGGCCTTCGGCGAGGCGGCGATGGCGGGCGAGTACATCGCGCTCGCGGAACGGCTGATCGAGGATCCTCCGCAGCACGAGATCGCGCTGCACGCCACGCTCCGCGCGCTCGAGTTGGATCCGGTTCACACCGCCGCGCTCAAGCTCAAGAAGACCTTGGCCAACTTCGAGATGACCTGGCGCGACCGCGTGCGCACGCTGCGCGGGGCGTCGCTGGAGGAGCAGGATCGTCATCAGGCAGCGAGTTTGTCGCTTCAGGTCGCCAAGCTCTTCGGACGCTTTGAGCCGGCGGCGCGCGGCAAGGTCGACGAGGCCCTGGAGCGTTGCTTCCTTCTCTGGCCGGGCATGCCGGAGGCGGCGGAGTACGTGGAGAAGCTGGGGGAGCGCGATTCGGATTTCCCCCGCGCCGCCACCAAGCTGGAAGAGCTGGCGCTGCGAACGCCAGAGCCTGCCGCTAAGGTGGAGCTGCTGCTGCGCGCGGGCGTGGTGCGGTTGCAACGGCTGGCGGACGCCACGCGGGCGCTGGAAGACTTTCGGCTGGCGCAGGCGGCCGATCCTCGACGTGCTGATGCGACGACCCTGGCGGTGGAGCTGGGGTTGGAGCTGCAGACCCCGACCCGCGCGGCGGGGTGGGTGGCGGCCCTCCTTGCCGCGGCGGGCGCT
>JBQTKE010000607.1:0-2969 GCA_052386435.1 Myxococcaceae bacterium | reverse complement strand
TCAACCGCGGCGCGCTCGCTCGAATCGCGGATCACGAGATGTCGATCGATGGCCAGTACGTCACCACGTACAAGTCCGACGGCGTGATTCTCTCCACGCCGACAGGGTCCACCGCGTACTCGCTCTCCGCCGGCGGCCCCATCGTTCACCCGGTGCTGGATTGCACGATCGTGTCGCCCATCTGCCCTCATGCGCTCACGCAGCGCCCCATCGTGGTTCCGGGTGACCAGCTCATCCGCATTGCCCTGAAGACGGAGGTGGGAGACGTGTACCTCACCATCGACGGCCAGGCGGGCCACGTGCTGCAGGGCGGCGACCAGATTGAGGTTCAGCGGTCGCCGAACCGGGTGGTCTTGGTCCGGAATCCCAGACTCGGATACTTCGCCATCCTGCGTGAAAAGCTGCACTGGGGGGAGCGCTAGGGCCTGCCTCTAGAGACTACAGCGAGTTAACCGCTACGCTCACCGGCCATGAGTGAAATGGAGCGCCGGGCAGCGGAACGCGCCGGCATCACGGTCCCCATCGAGTTGGTCGTGATTGGTCAACCTCTGGCGTTCGACGAGACTTCCGGAGACCCCATTGAGCGGGCGGCGTTTTCGCGGCAGATGCGCGGCGAGAAAATCGAAGCCACGCTTCTGGACATCTCCATCAACGGCTGTCGCGTCGGCGCGGAGCGCTTTCCTCCGGTGCTCACCCGCGTCTCCGTGAAGTTCAACCTGCCGACCTACGGCGAGGTGGAGGGCGTGGCGCTGGTGATGTGGCGGCGCGTCGTGCCGTACGAGTACTCCAAGAACGGTCACAAGTTCCTGCGCGAAGCGGGCTTTGGCCTGGTCTTCGAGTCGCTGTCGCTGGAAGCGCGGACGGCGATCGCCAAGCTGGTGGCCGAACGAACCTGACGGTTGGTTGACCTGGGCGGCGGCCCCCGTGTATCCGAAGGCCCGTGTCGCACCGCCCTCCCAAAGTCCTGATCCAGCTGGAAGTAAATGGCGACTCGCATCAGCTCGCCGTCGAACCGCGGCGAACGTTGCTGGAGGCGATTCGTTACGACCTTCGGCTCACCGGTTCCAAGCAGGGCTGTGACAAGGGGGACTGCGGCGCGTGCACGGTGCTCGCGGATGGGAGACCCGTGCTCTCCTGTCTGATGCTTGCGGTCGAAGGACAGGGCCGCGAGCTGACGACGATTGAAGGGCTCGCCCAGGGCGCGAAGGTTCACCCCATTCAGGACGCGTTCGACCTCTGCGGCGCGCTGCAGTGTGGCTTCTGTCAGTCCGGGATGATGCTGAGCACCGCGGCGCTGCTGCGCGAGAAGCCGTGTCCCTCGAGACCGGAGATTCAGGAAGCGCTCTCCGGGAACCTCTGCCGTTGCACCGGCTACACGCAGATTCTCAACGCGGTCGAAGTGGCGTCCGGACAGCGCCAAGTCGCCGAGCGTGACGAGCGCGCGACCACGGGTCCTTCGTCATGAGCGACGAAGAGAAAGCGGGGCCGATCGCGGAGGAGCTGGCGGAGCGGCTGCCTGACCCGAAGAAGACGAGCGTCGTAGGACGCCGGCTGCGCAAGATGGACAGCCTCAAGAAGGCGACGGGCGAGGCGATCTACGCCGACGACATTGCGCTGCCGCGGATGCTCCACTGCAAGCTTCTCCGCAGCCCTCACGCGCACGCGCGGATCAAGAAGATCGACTTCACCCGCTGTCGCGCCCATCCCGGTGTCCTGGAGGTTCTGGAGGGGAGTGAGCTGCCGGTGCGCTACGGGATCATTCCGTGGACGCAGGATGAACAAGCGCTCGCCGCGGACAAGGCGCGCTTCGTGGGTGATGAGATCGCCGCCGTGGCCGCGGTGGATGAGTTGGCCGCGGAGGAAGCGCTCGCGCTGATCGACGTGGAGTGGGAGTTGTTGCCGCCGCTGATCGAGCCTCAAGCGGCTCTGGCGCAAGGTGCTCCGCAGATTCACGAAGGCTCCAAGCACGGCAACGTTTCGAAGCATGTCGATTTGACGTTCGGAGATGTCGACGGGGCGCTGGGTGCAAGCGCGGCGGTGGGGGAGGGTGACTTCTTCTACTCGGGTAGCACGCACGCGCCGATTGAGCCCCACTGCGCGGTCGCTGCCTACGACGGCGAAGGCAACCTGACTGTCTGGTCCTCCACGCAGATTCCTCACTATGTGCACCGCGAGCTGTCGCGTGTGCTCGGTCTGCCCGAGTCTCGCGTGCGGGTGATTCAACCGTTTCTGGGAGGAGCGTTCGGCGGGAAGTCGGATCCCTTCGCGCTGGAGTTCGTGGTCGCGAAGCTGGCGATGAAGACGGGCCGGCCGGTGAAGTGTTTGTACACGCGCGAGGAAGTGTTCTGGGCGCACCGTGGTCGTCACCCCATGAACATGCGCTTCAAAGTCGGGCTTTCAAAAGACGGCCGGATTGAAGCGGTGGATTCGAAGATTCTGATCGACGGCGGCGCGTACAGCTCGTTCGGGTTGGTGACCGCGTACTACTCCGGGCAGCTGCTCACGGGGCCGTATCAGTTCGGCACGTACAGATTCGACTCGACGCGCGTCTTCACCAATAAGCCGCCGTGTGGTCCGAAGCGGGGGCACGGCAGCGTTCAGCCTCGGTTCGCGTTTGAAGTCGCGCTGGACATGGCGGCGGAGAAGCTGGGGATCGACTCGATTGAAGTGCGCCGCCGCAACTTCGTGGGCGAGAACGTCAAGACGGTCAACGGGCAACAGATCACCTCGAACGGGTTTCTGCAGTGCCTGGAGAAGGTGGAGACGGCGAGCCGCTGGCGCGAGCGCAAAGGGAAGCTGCCTTATGGTCGCGGACTGGGCGTTGCGGGATCCATGTACATCAGCGGCACCGCGTACCCCATCTACCCAAACGAGATGCCGCAGTCGGGGATTCAGGTGAAGTTGGATCGCTCTGGCAAGGTGACCATCTTCTCGGGAGCGTCAGACATTGGGCAGGGCATCAACTCGGT
>JBQTKE010000606.1:0-15431 GCA_052386435.1 Myxococcaceae bacterium | reverse complement strand
TTCTCGCAGGCGCCCACCGTCTCGTACGAAGAGATCGCCGACCAGATTGAGCGTGAGCTGGGCAAACCTCCGTCGGAGCTCTTCGCGTCGATCGAGGAAGTGCCATCCGCCGCGGCCTCGCTGGGTCAGGTTCACCGCGCCGCGCTCAAGTCGGGCGAGAAGGTGGTGGTAAAGGTTCAATATCCGGGCGTCGAGACGGCGATGGCGGACGACCTGCGCAACATGAAGTCGCTGATCAAATCGATCGGCCTGGCAGGTCCGCTGCTGGATCGGCGCGACTACGCGGAAGAGCTGGAGCGAGAGATCGCAGCGGAGCTGGACTACTCGCGCGAGCTCAAGTGGGCCGAGGCGTTCCGCGAATACTTAAAGCCGTGGCCAGACCTCGTGGTGCCGAAGATGCATCCGGAGCTCTCATCAAAGCGCGTGCTCACCATGGAGTGGCTGGAAGGGGAACCGCTCCACGCGTTCTCCGCGCGTGAAGACCTCACGCCTGCCCAGCGCTTCCGCACGGGTGAACAATTGGTGCGTGCGCTCTGGGCGCCGTTTCTTTTCCACCGAGCGATTCAAGGCGACGCGCATCCGGGCAACTACCTGGTGATGCACAACGGGCGACTGGGGGTGCTCGACTTCGGCTGCATCAAGGTCCTCTCGGAAAGCTTCTGGCGCGCCAATGTGGAAGCCGTGTCGCACGCGCTCTTCGACACCCGAGCCGACTTGGTCAGCTCCCTCAAAGCGTCCGGGTTCCAGTTCGGCATGCCCGACCAACGCGCTGACGCACTGCTGCGCGGACTGGCGGACGTGGTGATGAGCCCGCTCAAAGGCCCGTTCGACTTCTCAGATGACGCACTGATCCGTCAGGTGAAGGCCCTGAAGCGCGCCAACCCGCTGGAGCTGCTGCGCGTGAAGCCACCGGCTGAAGGACTCCTCTTCTACCGAGCCATGGCAGGCACTCGCACCAACCTCTCCCGGCTCAAGGCTTCCGGGGACTTCCGGCCCTTTTTCCGGGACGCCATCCCCCTCGCGGCAGCCAAAACGTAAATAGGCGTTACCTCTAGACAGGCAACGTCTTCTCAAGTTTCGCGAGAATTGGAGAGAAGCCTTTCGCGGAACCCAACTATGTCGACGCCTTCGCGCATCCCTACGATTTCCTTCCCTTCGACCCGGGCTCCGGTCAGTACTGAGGAGACTTCGGGCGGATCCACGTTCGAGCCGGACGCGACGCAAGGCTACCCGCCGGAAACCTTTAGTGACGGTTTCGAGACCGGTCGTCCGGTGACCAAGTCTGCTCGGCGTCCAGATCTCTCGGGTGCCATGAACAACCCGGACTCCGCGCTGAAAACCCAGACCTCCGGAGTCAACTTTCCGCGTGGTCATACAAACGAGAGCACCGTTGTCAACGCCGCGCGCAAGGCGCTCTCCCAGCATCTGGAGACGGACCTCAAGGATCTCCCCGACACCGAAAAACAGAACCTCCGCACTGCCATCCAGGATTGGACCCCGACGGGACCGCTGGTCGAAGACGACTACGGCTACCAGCGCTACCAATCCAATCTGGCGGGTCACAACTCCGATGTGATCTTCGACCCGCAATTGAAGACCGCGTTCGCGCTCATCGACAAGTAGTGTGCGTGGGCCATGACTGAGCCCATCCAGACTTCGTTCGACCAGAGCCTCTTTTCCATCCGCTTCAACCGCCCCGAGAAGAAGAACGCCCTCACGCTGGCGATGTACGACCAGCTCGTCGCCGCGTTGAAGGAAGCGGACCGGCGCGACGACGTACGCGTGGTGCACCTCTCTGGAAATGGAGACACCTTCACCAGCGGCAATGACCTGGCGGACTTCGCCGCCAATCCACCCACCGGCGAGGACAGCCCTGTCTTCCGATTCCTTCTCGCGCTCGCCGCGTTTCGCAAGCCCGTCGTCGCGTCCGTGGATGGCATCGCGATTGGGATTGGCAGCACCCTGCTGCTCCACTGCGATCTCGTCTACGCGTCAGACCGCGCGAAATTTTCTCTACCCTTCGTGAACCTGGCACTGTGTCCGGAAGGCGCGTCGTCACTGCTCCTGCCTGCTCGAGCGGGTGCGCTCCTCGCGAATGAGCTGCTGCTCTTGGGCGAGCCGTTCGACGCCGCGACCGCCGTGCGCGCAGGACTCGCGAACCGCGTGGTGCCTGCCGCAGAGCTGACGAAGGTGAGTCAGGAACGTTGCCAGGCGCTGGCTGCGAAACCGCCGGCCGCGCTGCGCGACACCAAGGCGCTGATGCGTCAGGCACAAGGCGAAGGGATTCGCGCCGCGCTCACCCGAGAAGGCGCACTGTTCATGAGCCGCCTCCAGTCCGAGGAAGCACAAGAAGCGTTTGGCGCGTTTCTGGAAAAACGGAAGCCGGACTTCAGCAAGTTCTGAGCCTGGTCACCGAGGCTTCATCGACCGCGTGTCGAGCTGGTACTTCTTCACCAACCGCTCGATGGATTTCCGGTGCAGGCCACTTTCCCGAGCCGCGCGCGAGATGTTCCCGTCGCAGCGCTTCAAGACCTGGCCAATGTATTCGCGCTCGAAGTTCTCCAGCAGCTGTTCCTTGGCGTCCTTGAACGACAGGTGCTCGTTGAACGGCAGCGGCGCTTCCTTCTGCTGACCCTGAATTCGCGCCGGCAGGTGAACGCTGTCGATCTCTTCGTTGTCCGAGAACGTGAGCACGTGCGAGAGCACGTTCATCAGCTCGCGCACGTTGCCCGGCCATGGGTAGTTGGAGAGCGTCGTCAATGCCGAGGGCGAGAAGAACTTGCGCCCATGCTTGGCGATGATGTCCGGATCCGCGAGGCCCCTGCGCAGGATGAGCGGAATGTCCTCGCGGCGCTGACGCAGCGGCGGGAGCTGAATATTGATGACGGAGAGTCGAAAGTAGAGGTCTTCGCGGAAGTTGCCCGCCTGAATCTCTTTGACGAGATCGCGATTCGTCGCCGCGATGACGCGCACGTCGACCTCAATCACGTCGTTGCCACCGACGCGGCGCACCTCGCGGTTCTCCAGCACGCGAAGCAACTTGGGCTGCAGGTCCAACCGCAGCTCGCCCAACTCATCAAGGAAGATGGTTCCGCCGTTCGCACGCTCGAAGGCGCCGGGACGTGAGCTGACGGCGCCGGTGAACGCGCCCTTCTCGTGACCGAAGAGCTCGCTCTCAATCAAGTTGGGCGGGATGGCGCCACAGTCCAGAACGACGAGCTGTCCCTTTTTCCGAGGGGAGTTCTCATGAATCGCGCGGGCCACCAACTCCTTGCCAGTACCCGTCTCACCTTGGACGATGACCGACACGTCCATGGGAGCGATCTTCTTGATGAGGCCGAAGATCTGCCGCATCTTCGGGCTCGCGCCCACCATGCCGCCCAGCTGACCGTCGCGGTCTGGCTCAATCGTCACTTCTTCGTCAATGGGCGCGAAACCCAGTGTGGAGCTGCCGGCGCGAATCTGCGATCCCGAGGAGAGATACGCGCGCTCAATCCGGCGCCCGTCGAGGAACGTTCCGTTGGTGGAGTTGAGGTCGACGAGAAGGTAGCCGCGCTCCGTGTACTGAATTTCAAAATGGTGACGGCTGGCGGTGCGGTCCTCCGAGAGCACCATGTCGTTGGAGCTGTGAGCGCCTACCCGCATGCGCTCTTTGTCTGAGATCACTTCCTTGCCTTGATCCGGACCCGAGACCACTTGGAGCTTGCACTTGCGCAGCTTCAGCGTGGTGCGGTTCTCCACCACCAGGGTGTGCGTCGCGGTGATGTGGGCGGCCTCACCCAGCGAGTCGACAAACGCCGACTCCCCCGGGCTGGTCATGATGTCGTCAGGGTGTTGGTCTTTGTTGGACATGCGCGTGGCGAACCTTACGCCATGCCAGCGCTGAGCGCTCTGAAGATGTCGCCGGACGCGGCACATCGTTCGGAGGGTCCGGGCGAGCCCAAGCCCACCCACGCTCACATCACATCTAGAGGCGCCAAGCGTCGCTTTGCTAACTGGGACTGCGGCGAGCCACACAGACCGCGAACGTCTGAAACGGCTGGCTTGCGCCGTGTTAGGGTCCCGCGCCCTCGATGCCCCCGGATAAGAAACCCAAGTCCAAGAAGCCTCGAGCCGTTCCCGTCGCGGAGAAGCCCTCCGAGCCTGGACCTCTGAAGCCCGTTCCTCGAGCGCGACCCACTCGAAAGCTGATCGCCATTCTCTCCCGGAAGCGTTCGCTCTACTCGACGAGTCGACTCGTTGAAGCGTGCAAGGACCGCGGACACCGTCCCATCGTCTTGGACACGCTTCGCTGCAACATGGTGCTGGCCAGCGGCGCGCCTCGCATGACCTACCGAGGCGTCGAAGTTCGTGGCGTCGACGTGGTCATCCCGAGAATTGGCGCGTCGGTCACCGGTTACGGCCTGGCCGTCGTGAACCACTTCGACATGATGAACGTGCCGGTCATCAACAACTCCATCCCCATCGCGCGAAGCCGCGACAAGCTCCGCTGCCTTCAGCTGCTGGCGCGCTTCGGGATCGACATCCCTCGCACCGTGATGGCCGGGGATCGCAGCAACGTCGCCAACTTGATCAAGGAAGTGGGCGGACTGCCGGCCATCATCAAGTTGATCCGCGGCACCCAAGGCGTGGGCGTGATGATCGCGTCGTCACCCGCGGAAGTGCAGACCATCCTCGACACCTTCTGGGATCTGGGCCAGGAGATCGTCCTCCAAGAATTCATCGCCGAATCCAAAGGCCGCGACGTGCGCGCGCTGGTGGTGGGCGATCGCGTGGTGGGGGCGATGCGCCGCCGCGCGAAGAAGGGCGAGTTCCGCTCCAACTTGCACCGAGGCGGAGAAGGAAAGCCCATCGACCTGCCCAAGGTCTACGCGGACGCCGCGGTCAAAGCGGCGCAGATAGTCGGCCTGGAGATCGCGGGCGTGGACATGCTCGAAAGTGGTGAGGGGCCCAAGGTGATGGAGGTCAACTCCAGCCCCGGGTTTGAAGGCCTCGAAGCCGCGACGAAGAAAGACATCGCGGGAACAATGATCGATCACGCCGTTGCCTTCGCCGAAGCCCAGCGCTCCGGCTGGAGCAAGCGGCGGATCATCTGAACGGGCACGGCGCCGTAATTCCCACGAGAAGTCAAAACACCTGACAACAACCGCCGCTCCGCCGAGCGGACAATCCAGTCAGGAGCCTTCCAATGACTACTGTCCGCCAAGGAGTTCGTCCAGCAGGAGCCAGAACCATGCGCCCCCAGGGCTTCATGAGGTCTGCTCCCAAACCTCCCGCCGCTCTGGTCCGGAGCGGGACCGCGCTGAAGGCTGCGCAGGAGCGCTACAAGACGGCGCTGCAGCGGTTCCAGACTTCTCAGAAGCCCGCGGACCAGAAGGCGGCACGCGAAGCACAGGAAGCGATGCTGCGCGCGGCACACAAACACACGAACACGGGGCTCAGACTGAGCGGCAAGCCCGAAATCTCGTACCAGAACTTCGTCAAACAACTTCAAGCCCAGTCGAAATGACCTGGGCGAGCTCGTGAAAGAGCTGGCTGATCAGGAGAGAGTGAATGAGTGCAGGAGTGAATCGCGGGTTGAGGCCCGCCGCGGTCGGGAAGACCTTTCGGCCCGTCGGCACGCGCGCAGCCCGAACCTCGCAGATAACCGCCGAAGGACGCCCCGCCGTCACCGCGCCCGCGGAGCAGGCAGCGTGGCTCAAGAAGCTCCATGCGATCGGCCCCGCGGAAACGCGCGCCCGCAGTCCCAACGCAACGAACCGGGATCGCGAAAATGCCACTCTCGCGAGGCTCCAAGAGTACGCCGCGCTCCATGAGTACAGGGCAGCCCTACAGAGGGCGAGAGGTGAACGGCCGACCCCCATCCCGGATTACGTCTCGAGGTATCTCGACAAGGGGGAGTAGCGATCTCGTGACGCCATCCGGTGCCACGTGAGCCGCTGGGCGCGCAAAGCGAGACCTTAGTCCTGCGCCGCGGAATCACTCCCGACGGAGTCGTCGACTGCTGACGATGTTTTCCGGCTCTGTTGCGAACGCGTGCGGTTGACAAGCAAAAGCAGAGATTGAGATAACGCACAACGTTCGCAACGCACCGCGAACGGCGCGAGACTTTTGCCCACCTTGGGTGACGCGCCTTACAAATGTCACCCTAAGCCGCTGGGACGAATGATCCGTCGTGGATCATTCCGCGTTGGTGGCGTTGTGGGCGGAAAGGTTGTCCGCCATGTCGTCGCCTCTCTCTACCCTCTGTGTCCATGCCGGTGAGCCCCGTCAGAAGGCCCACGATTCTCTGACCACGCCCATCGTCTTCTCCTCCACGTACTCTTTCGCGAACACCGCGGAGCTCTGCGACTACTTCGAAGGAAAGAAGGATCGCGAAGAGTACGGCCGCTACGGCAACCCGACTGTTCGCGCCGCGGAAGAGAAGATCGCCGCGTTGGAGACGGCGGACGACTGCGCGCTCTTCGCCAGCGGCATGGCCGCGGTGACCACCACGCTCCTGGCGATGTTGCGCTCCGGAGATCACGTGGTGATGACCTCCGACTGCTACCGCCGCACCCGCCAGTTCGTGGGCACCGTGCTGGGCCGCTACGGCGTGACCTCGACGCTCGTCGAGCCGGGTGACTTCGTGACGCTGGAGAAGGCAATCATCCCGGGCAAGACCAAGCTGCTGATCGCGGAGTCACCGACGAATCCATATCTACGCGTCGCGGACATTCCCAGGCTCGCGCAGCTTCGCGACCGCACCGGCGTGAAGCTCGTCATCGACGCGACCTTCGCCACGCCGGTGAACCAGCAACCGCTCACGCTGGGCGCGGATCTCGTCATCCACTCCTGCACCAAGTATTTCGGCGGGCACAATGACCTCCTCGCGGGCGCGGTGTGTGGCCGCAGCGGGTTGATCTCCGCGCTCAAAGACTTCCGCGGCGTGTTGGGCGGAGTGCTGGATCCACAGAGCGCGTTTCTCCTCCTGCGCGGCCTGAAGACGCTCACCTTGCGCGTGGGCCATCAGAACGCATCGGCGTTGGAGATCGCGCGCTGGCTGGAAGCCCATCCCGCGGTGGAGCGCGTCTTCTATCCGGGGCTGGAGAGCCATCCCGACTTCGCGGTCGCGCAGGCACAGATGAAAGGCTTCGGCGGTGTGATCAGCTTCCTCGTCCGCGGTGACCTCAACGACGCGTCCGCGCTCATTGATGGCTGCAAGCTCGCCACCATCGCCCCGTCGCTCGGCGGAACCGAGACGCTGATCGAACAACCCGCGCTGATGTCCTTCTACGAGCTCACCACCGAGCAACGGCTGGCGATTGGAATCCGCGACAACTTGATCCGCATGTCCGTAGGAGTGGAGCACGCGGACGACGTGATCGCGGATCTCGCGCAGGCGCTGCCGTCAGAACGAAGGAAGGTCAGCCATGGCTAACGTCTTTCTGATGGGCGTGGGCACCGTGGGGAGTCAGCTCCTCGCGCAGCTCTCGGGAGTGAAGAGCGTGAACCTGGTCGGCGCCGCCAACAGCAAGAGCGCGCGCTTCTTCGACGTGAGCGCCCCTGATGTTCGAGCGCACCTCGACGCATTGGCAAAGCTTCCCACGCCGGTGCTGGTGGACTGCACCGCCGCGGAGGGAATGGAGTCGCTGTACGAAGCCGCGTTCGCGCGAGGCATCGCCGTCGTCGCCGCCAACAAGAAGCCGCTCACGCTTCCGCTCGCCGGACACCAGACACTCCTGCGCCAGGCGAAGCAGAGCGCGTATTTCTACGAGACCACCGTCGGCGCCAGCCTGCCGATCATCAGCACGCTCAAGGATCTGATCCGAACCGGAGATCGCGTTCACACGATCGAAGGCTCCTTCTCGGGAACGCTCGGGTATCTCTCCAATGAGCTGATGCGAGGTGTTCCGCTCTCCGAAGCCGTGCGCGCAGCGAAAGAGCGCGGCTACACCGAGCCAGATCCGCGCGAAGACCTCTCCGGGTTGGACGTCGCGCGCAAAGCGCTGATCCTGGCCCGCGAGCTTGGGCTGAAGCTGGAGCTGAGCGACGTGCGCGTGGAGCCGTTCGTTCCGCGGGAAGTGTTGAACGCGAAGGACTTCTGGAACGCACTTCGCGCCACCGACGAAACCACCACCGAGGCGATTCGTCGGTATCAGAGTGAAGGCAAGGCGCTGCGCTACTTAGCGCGCATCGAGTTGGCCACACAAAGTCTGCACGTTGGCCCCATCGCGGTGGAAGCGGGCCACGCCGCCGCGACCCTTCGCGGAGCAGAAGCGTTCATCGCGTTCCAGACGGATCGCTGCGCGGACTATCCGCTCATCGTGCGCGGTGCAGGAGCAGGTGGCGCAGTGACCGCCGCGGGAGTTCTCGCGGAGATCCTGCGCTACGCGGAGTCACGCGCAGTACCAGACGGGGTGCGCTTCGCCCGTCGCGAGCTTTCTCAAAATGAGGCGTCGAGCTGAAGCCGAACCTGATCTCGCACCGGGCCGGCGCTTCCGAACGTGTGGAAGTAGTCCGCCTGAATCTTGAAGATGTGGTTGTTTAGGTAGAGGTTCACGCCACCGCCCAGCTGGCGTCCCTGCAGTACCGCAAGGTCCACCAGCTTGGGGTCGGTGATCCTCAACGCGAAGAGCTGCTCCCAACGCGCCACAACTTCGAGCTTCGGGATCGGCAAGTAGCCCGCCTGCACCAAGTAGCCGTAGCCCGATCGAGTCGTCTCGTTGAGCGTCCCATTGCTCACCAGGGCTTTGTTCGCACGGCGCCACACAAATTCGGAGAGCAGCGAGAACCCCGCGTATTTGAACACCACGTCCGCCGCGGCGTGCGCGTAGTTCGTGGTGCCCGCGGCGTACGTCTCCGAGAGGCCGAACAGGTTCGTCGAAGAGAGCATCACGCCCACGTCGCGATCCAAGGTCAGCTCTCGAACGACCTGCTGCCGATCCACGAACTGCAACGCGAACTCAGCCGCAGGTGCGGAGCTGCACCTCATTGAACGCAGGCCTGGGAAAGAATGTGAGCGAGTCCCGCACCTGAATGCGGCCGCGAACGCCGAAGGCAAAGTTCCCATCCGGCGTGGTGACCAAGACCCCTTTTCCGGGCGCCGCGGTGACGCTGGGTTCCGTCCGTTTTAGCGGAACTTCCGTAGGTTTGACCGGTTTCTCGGTCCTGACTGCCCCACTCAGAAGCACCACGCCCAGCAGAATCCCCGACGACGTGCGCATACAGAGTGGGCCCTCCTAAAATGAGGGAAAATGAATGTCCGCTATAGCGGAATGTTGTCCAGTTTGAAAGAGTGCCCTGCATGACTTCCCTTGGACGCACCTTCGCGGCGGCGCTGCTGCTCGTCGGAACCACCGCCTCCGCGGACCTCCTCAACGTCTCTTACGACCCCACGCGTGAGCTGTATCAAGACCTCAACGCCCGCTTCCTCGAAGGCTGGAAAGCGAAGGGCAACCCGGCGCTGACCATCCATCAGTCCCACGGCGGATCCGGAAAACAAGCGCGCGCCGTCATCGATGGCTTGGAAGCGGACGTTGTCACTCTGGCGCTGGCGTACGACATCGACGCGATCGCCGAAAAGTCGGGAGCGCTCGCGAAGGATTGGCAGAAGCGATTGCCGCACAACAGCAGCCCCTACACCTCCACCATCGTGTTCGTGGTTCGCAAGGGGAACCCGAAGCAGCTCAAAGACTGGGCGGATCTGGCGAAGCCAGGCGTCGCGGTGATCACGCCCAATCCCAAGACGTCTGGTGGCGCGCGCTGGGGTTACCTCGCGGCCTGGGGCTGGGCGCAGCAGACGCGGAGAGATCCGAAGGCCTTCGTCCGTCAGCTCATCAAGAACGTGCCCGTGTTCGACAGCGGAGCGCGCAGCGCCACCACCACCTTCGCGCAGCGAGGCATCGGCGATGTGCTCCTGGCCTGGGAGAACGAGGCGCTGCTGCTCACGCGAGAGCTCGGCAAAGATCAATTCGAGATCATCAGCCCGTCCCTAAGCATCCTCGCCGAGCCGCCGGTCGCGCTGGTGGATCGCAACGCCGACAAGCACGGCACCCGCGCGGTGGCCCAGGCGTATTTGGATTTCCTCTACACGCCGCAAGCGCAGGAGCTCGCCGCGAAGCGCTTCTACCGGACACGCGGCGAGACCAGGCAGACCTTCGCGCCCATCAAGCTCTTCACCGTGGATGAGGTGTTCGGTGGCTGGAAGAAGGCGCAGGCCGCGCACTTCGACGAAGGCGGGACGTTCGATCAAATCTCGGTGGGGGCGCGCTGAACCATGTGGGCGTTGGCACCCAGCACCGCATGGCTTCCTCTCCGGCGACGCAGCGGAAATCTTCCGGGTTACCGGTTGGCGCTGGGCTTCACGCTCGTTTACCTCTCGTTGTTGGTGCTGCTGCCGCTGGGCGCACTGCTGCTCAAGGCCAGCACTTTGAGCCCCGCCGCGTTTGTTCACGCGGTCACCGGCCCGCGCGCCTTCGCCGCGTATCGGCTCAGCCTCACCGCATCACTCGTCGCCGCGCTCGTGAATGTCCCGTGCGGTCTCGCCGTGACCTGGGTGCTGACGCGCTATCGCTTTCCCGGACGCGCGCTGCTGGACGCGCTGGTGGATCTCCCGTTCGCGCTGCCGACCGCCGTGGCAGGAATCGCGCTCACCGCCGTCTACGCGAAGAACGGCTGGCTGGGACGTTGGGTGGAGCCGCTGGGTCTTTCGCTGGCATATACGCGCACGGGCGTCGTGCTGGCGCTGATCTTCGTCGGCCTTCCGTTCGTGGTGCGCACAGTGGAGCCGGTGCTGCGCCGAGTGGATCCACAAGTGGAAGAGGCCGCCGCGGTGATGGGTTCAAGCCGCCTTGCCACCTTCTTCCGCGTGCTCCTCCCGCCTCTCCTTCCTGCGTTGCTGACCGGCTTCGCGCTCTCCTTCGCACGCGGCCTGGGCGAGTACGGATCCGTGGTCTTCATCTCCGGGAACATGCCGCTGAAGACGGAGATCGCTCCGCTGCTCATCGTCAGCAAGCTGGAGGAGTACGACTACGCTGGGGCAACGGCGATCGCGGTGGTGATGCTCGCCACCTCGTTCCTTGTGCTGCTGGCGATCAACCTGCTGCAGGCGCGGATGCGCCAAGGAGCGCGGCGATGAAGCACGCGCTGCGGACTCCGATGCGCTGCGGAGCGCAACAATGAGGGCCGCGGGAATCTTCGAGCGTCCCGCGCTGCGTGAACCCCGTTGGGTTCAGGCGCTGTTGATCGCCGGCGCTGCCTCCTTCTTGATCTTCTTCGTCGCACTCCCGCTGGCCGCCGTCTTCGTCGAAGCCGCGCGCAAAGGTTTGCCGGGGTACCTGGAGGCCATTCGACAACCCGAGACTCTCTCCGCGGTTGGACTCACCCTGCTCACCGCGGCGGTCTCAGTCCCGGTGAACCTCCTCTTCGGACTCGCCGCGGCGTGGGCCATTGGAAAGTACGAGTTCCCCGGGAAGAGCCTGCTCATCTCGCTGATCGACCTCCCCTTCTCCGTCTCGCCCGTCATCTCCGGCCTGATCTTCGTCCTCCTCTTCGGAAGCCAAGGCCTCTTCGGCCCCTCACTCTCCGCGCACGACGTGAAGATCATCTTCGCTGTGCCCGGCGTGGTGCTCGCGACCACCTTCGTGACCTTCCCTTTCGTCGCGCGCGAAGTGCTCCCGGTCATGGAGAGCGTGGGCAGCGCGGAAGAGGAAGCCGGGCTCACGCTGGGCGCGAGCGGCTGGCAGGTCTTCACGCGCATCACCTTGCCTAAGATCAAATGGGGCGTGCTGCACGGGGTGATCCTCTGCAACGCGCGCGCGATGGGCGAGTTCGGCGCGGTGTCCGTGGTCTCCGGCCACATCCGCAACCGGACCAACACCCTGCCGCTGCAGGTCGAGATTCTCTACAACGAGTACAACTTCGTGGGCGCGTTCTCCGTCGCCTCGTTGTTGGCGCTCCTGGCGGTCGTCACGCTCGTCCTCAAGAAGCTGATCGAGCGTCGACAAAGAGGTGCAGCATGAGCGTCGTCGTCGATGGGTTGAGCAAGCGCTTCTCCCCGCACACCAACGGAGCCGCCGCGCAGGCCGTGGGCTTCACCGCGCCGACGGGCGCCATCACCGCGCTCCTCGGTCCTTCCGGTTGTGGCAAGACCACCGTGCTGCGCCTCATCGCCGGACTCGAGCGACCCGACGCGGGCCGAGTGGTGATCGCCGGCGAAGAGGTCACGCGCGTGCCGGTGCAGAAGCGCGGCGTGGGTTTCGTCTTTCAGGGCTATGCCTTGTTCGAGCACCTGAGCGTTCGACAGAACGTCGGCTTCGGACTGGAGCTGCGGAAGCACGCGCGCGCGGAGAAGGACGAACGCGTGAACGAGCTGCTCGCGCTGGTTCAACTGGACTCACTCGCGGAACGACTCCCCTCACAACTTTCGGGTGGACAGCGCCAGCGCGTCGCTTTGGCCCGTGCCCTCGCGACGCGGCCTCGCGTGCTCCTTCTCGACGAACCGTTCGGCGCGCTCGACACCCAGGTCCGCGTGGAGCTGCGGCTGTGGCTGCGCCGACTGCACCAGCAGACCCACGTGACCACGCTGCTGGTCACGCATGATCAAGACGAAGCGCTGGAGCTGGCGGATCAAGTCGTGGTGATGAACCACGGCAAAGTCGAACAGACCGGCTCTACGCACCACGTCTATGACCACCCCGCCAGCCCCTTCGTCGCCGCGTTCCTTGGCTCCACCAACATCCTCCAGGGACATGTGCAGGACGGGGAGCTCACCGTGGGCACAGTGCGGCTGCGCGCTCCCGCCGGAGCTCCCGAAGGCGCCGCGGTGAAGGCGTTCGTTCGACCCCACGACGTGCAGCTGCGCCGAGTGGAGACGAACCCCTCCGCGCGCACGTTGGCTCGAGTGATGGAGATGACGCGCATTGGTGGCTATGTGCGAATCGAGCTGCGCCTGGAGAACGAGAACGACTTCGTGGCGCACCTCTCCAAGCCCGCGCTGGATGCGCTGCACCTCTCCGTGGGGGACCAAGTCGCGCTCGACCTGAGCACGGCGCGGCTGTTCTCCGCGGACGACTTTCCCTTCTCTTCTGCCGTTACCGACGAGGTCGTTTCATGAGCACCCTGGCCCCCACCCGCGAACGCGAGAGCTTCGGTGATGTCTCCGAAGCCGCGGAGTTCGTGCAGATGTTGGAGAAGTTCGAACGCGGGGAGATCAACTCCGAGCAGTACCGCCACTACCGCCTCTCCCGAGGCATCTACGGACAGCGTCAGCCCGACATCCAGATGGTGCGGGTGAAGATTCCCCAGGGCGTGCTCTCCGCCGCGCAGCTCCGCGTCCTCGCTGAGTTGGCCACCCGCTGGTCGCGCGGTTATGGGCACGTCACCACGCGGCAGAACCTTCAGCTCCACAACGTGAAGGTGGAGAACGTCCCGCCGCTTCTCGAAGCGCTCGCCAACGCGGGACTCACCACGCGCGAAGCGTGCTCGCACACCGTTCGCAACGTCGCCGCCTGCGCGTACGCCGGGGTCTGCGGCGATGCGCCCTTCGACATCACGCCCTACGCCGAAGCGGTCACCCGGCACTTTCTGCGCAGCCCGCTCGGCTCCGGACTGCCGCGCAAGTTCAAGATCACCGCGTCCGGTTGCGAAGACGACTGCACCGCGGCGGCGATGAACGACATTGGTTTCGTCGCCCGCGTGGAGCACGGCGAGCGCGGGTTTCGCTTTCTCGCTGGAGGCGGAACCGCGACGCTGCCCCGCACCGCGAAACCGCTGCACGACTTTCTCCCCGCCGAGCACTTGCTGGTCGCGTGTGAAGCTGTGGTTCGTGTCTTCAACGTGGAAGGCGAACGCGGCAACCTTCACAAGGCGCGGCTGAAGTGGGCGATTCAGCGGCTGGGCTGGGACGGGTTCAAGGCGAAGTACTTGGAGCAGTACCAAGCGATCCTCGCGGAAGGCGGTCGACCGCTGCCTGGGATTCCGCCGGAGGAAGGCGCCCCCGTGCACCCCAAGCCTGTGCAGCACGCCACGCTCCCCGTCTCACCCGCGTACCTCGCGTGGAAGCACCACAACGTGAGAGCGCAAGCGCAGGCCGGCTACGTCGCGCCCGCGGTGTGGTTGAGGTTGGGAGACATCTCCAGCGAACAGCTGATCGCGCTGGCCGACCTAGCCGCCGAGCTCGGCGATGGCACCGTGCGCACCACGGTTGATCAGAACCTGGTGATGCGTTGGGTGCGCGAAGGCGATCTGCGCGTGCTCTGGGAGCGGCTCGACGTGATCGGTCTGGGCGGCGCGCAGGCAGGTCGCATCTCGGACGTCACCAGCTGTCCTGGCGCGGAGACCTGCCGGATCGCGGTCACTGCCTCACGAGGCGTGGCGCAGCTGGTGGGAGATCACCTTCGCGCCAAGGATTCAAAGGCCACCGCGGACATCAAAGTCTCTGGGTGTCCCAACGGCTGCGGTCAGAACCACATCTCCGCGATCGGATTGCAGGGAGGCGTGCGCAAATTGGGCGAGCGCTTGGTGCCGCAGTACCACCTCACGCTGGGAGGCGGCGTGGATCGCGAAGGCGCCAAGTTCGGTCGACTGGTCGCGAAGATTCCCGCGAGGCGGGTGCCGGAGGCGATTGACCGACTCATCGCGGACTACGAGTCGAACCGGCATCCCGATGAGACCGCGCGCCGCTACTTCCAACGCGTGGAGTTGGATTGGGCGAAGAAGTTGATCGCAGATCTCGCGGCGCTGACTGAAGCGACCGCGCGCCCCGAAGACTTCGTCGACTTGGGGAGCAGCGTGCAGTTCCAGGTCGAAGCGATGGATGGGGAGTGCGCGGTATGAGGCTCCCTCCGTCTGCCACGGCCCCGGAGGTCCTTGCTTGGGTCGAGAAAGAGTTCGGCGAACGCGCGGCCATCGCCTCCAGCTTCGGCGTTGAGGATGTGGTGCTGATCGACCTCGCGTCGCGCTACGCACCCAGCGTTCGCGTGTTCACGCTCGACACGGGGAGACTGGATCCAGAGACGTACGAGATCATGGAGGCGGTCAAGAACCGCTACGCGCTGGCGTTGGAGACGTACTTTCCAGACGCGGCTGCCGTGGAGCAGCTCACTCGAGAGAAGGGTCACTACTCGTTTCGAAAGAGCTTGGAAGATCGGCGCGAGTGCTGCGCGATCCGCAAGCTGGAGCCGCTGCGCCGTGCCCTTCACACTCGAGCCGCCTGGCTGACCGGTCTGCGACGCGAACAATCGCCGACCCGCGAAGGAATTGATCTGCTCGAAACGGACAGCGCGCACGGTGGGATCGCCAAGGTGAATCCGCTCGCCGCATGGACCGAGTCAGAGGTCTGGGCGTACGTGCAGGAGCGCGGCCTTCCGTACAACCGGCTTCACGACCAGGGCTATCGATCCAAAGGCTGCGCACCGTGCACGCGCGCCCTCAAGCCTTACGAGAGCGTG
>JBQTKE010000605.1:0-2486 GCA_052386435.1 Myxococcaceae bacterium | reverse complement strand
TCATCCACGACCACCGAAAGTGCCCGCCCCATCGAGCACGTCGCCACGGGCCACTCCAGCACCCGCACCGCGGTCTTTCCTTTGCTCAAATACAGACCTAAACGCAACTCGGCCTCACCCTCGCATCGCCCGAGGGATGCAAACGGGTCCGAGCCCGCGACGACTGGGATGAGCGGTCTTCCATCCGCCAGAGACAATTTCTGAGAAATCGCCATTCCGGTCCTCTCGAAATCCACCGGCGCGGTGGCCACAAAGCTGGAGAGCGAGAGAGCAGTCAGGTCTTTGTCCGCGGCCACCCAGAGCGGAAAGCGGCCCGTCTCATACGCCACCCACGCTCCGTCACGTCCTTCGAACGCCGCCACCCGCTCCGGTGGTTTGAGATCGAGCACCGGTTTGCGGAAAGACTCGGGCAGCGTCAGAGGGCCGCCCTTCATCGACCCTAGCTCGCAGTTGCTGGAGGACTTCGCGGGCGTCGCGGGCTCATCAACATCCGCGTAGGTCGCGCAGAGATCAAAGACGAGCGGCACCTTCGCGGGGAAGCGGGGCAGGGCGCGCGCGGGAACCACCACCTCCACGAAGCCCGGGCCGCGCTCGGCTTGAATGAGCTTCTTGAGATGGTCCGGCGCATCCACCGGAATCACCCGCAGCCCCAGCGCGCTCGCTTCGAAAGTCAGAGCCTCCGTACCCACGCCGCCCGCGGGAAAGTGCAGCTCGATCTTCAGAGAGTCAGCGGGGAGCGGGACGTCGTCCTTGATCTCCACGCCCACGTAGAGCGTTCCCTTGAACGCGCCCACCAGAAGCTTTGTGCCGTTGCTGTCAATTGGCAGCGCGAGCGCCTGGCCGATGCCGTGCGCTTTTCCGTCCAGCTTGGGCAGGGCACGCAGCGTGGGAACCTCGCGTGCCACAGGAGCCGCGGACACGAACGCAGCGCAGAGGAGCGGCAGCATCCTCAATCCCGGAAGTTGTTGAACTGGAGATCCAGCTTCACTGTGTCCTGCTGCGTGCGCAGAAACGCGATGGCCGACTGAAGGTCATCCCGGCTCTTCCCGCTCACGCGCAGCGAATCACCTTGGATCGAACCCTGCACTTTAAGCTTCGAATCCTTCAGCGCCTTCACCAGCTCTTTGGATTTCTCCACGGCGATGCCCTGCTGAATCTTGACCAGCTGTTTCACCTGTCCCAATGCGGCCGAGTCGATGGGCTGCGGTTCAAAGCCACGCAATGTCACGCCGCGTTTGGCCAGCTTGCCCAACATGACTTCGTAGGCTGCTTCCAATTTTCCCTTGTCGGCGGACTTGAGCAGGATGCCCGTGTTGCCAGGCTCCAGAGTGATTTCCGTCTTGGTTCCTTGAAAGTCGTAGCGGGTGGACAGCTCTTTGCGTGTTTGATTCAGCGCGTTGTCCAGCTCCTGCATATCGATCTTGGAGACGACGTCGAAAGAAGGCATGAGGCGCGCTTTTATCAGATGCTGGGTTGAGGATCTTCTGGCGGATCCGTTAGGGTGCGCCCCAGCAAGACAGTAGACCCCTGGAGACTCTTGATGAAGTGCTCCCTCGTAGGTCTGTGCCTCGCAGTTCTCGTTTCCGCCTGTGGCCGCCCCGAAGCGGGGTTGCACGTCAGCGTCGAAGGCGCCCTCACGCCCGCGCAGGATTACGACGCGCTCACCATCGAGGCCCGGCTCGAACAAGAAGGTGAAGCGATTGCCACCGAATCGTTCAACGGTGACAGTCTGCGCGCTCTCCCCGTGAGCGTGAACTTCCTCTCTGGACCTTCAACGCCGGTGGGCACGTCGCTCTTTGTGACCGTGAGGGCGACGCTGGGCCAGGCCACAGTGGCCACCGGCACCGCGCAGGGAAAGATCGGCGAGGTCGAGTCGAGTCTCCTGCTCAAACTGGCGCGGGAAGGTCAAGTGCGCGACGAGGATCTCCCCGGCGCGACGCCGGATGCGGGAGCTCCGACGGATCCGCCCAGCTCCAGCGCCGACGCAGGAACGCGGCCCCCGCCTCTGACGAGCGCAGTAACCTGTGATCCCGGCTACGCGGACTGCGACAACGACCCAGCGAACGGCTGCGAGAAACAGCTCAACGTCATTCCGCCCACCTGTGAGTTCGCGGATCGGCTGGGCGGCATCATTGGCGACGAGGGTGCGCAGACGACGGATGTGATCACCGGGACCGGTCAGAAGATCTTGCGGCTGGAGACCTTCGAGCAGCATCGGTGGCGCCGCGCCGTCAGCGCCAAGATCAAGCTCAAGTCTCCGCCTGGGTCGGACTACGACCTCATTGTTCAGACGGGCGCGTGCACCGGAAACACCTACGCCCCGCAAGCGGGTGCGGGCGGTACCGAAGAGCTGGAGGTCTGCAAGCCTGACACCATCGTGATCGACGACGACGTCACCTACTTCGTGCTGGTGAAGTATCGGTCCGGCACAACCTGTGGCGAATGGAAGCTCTGGGCTGAAGGCAACAGCGCGGGCGGCGTCTGCA
>JBQTKE010000604.1:0-7315 GCA_052386435.1 Myxococcaceae bacterium | reverse complement strand
TTGCCCGTTAGCCCTTGTAGTCGCGGCTGAAGCTCTGGTCGTCGTGGCGGAAGTGATTGTCGACTGAGAAGCTGAGCTCGATCTCCGTCTTGCTCATCACCTTGAGCAGCTCCGCGTCCTCGAGCAGCGCAGAGAGGAACTCCACGCCTTCCTCATGCACGCGCATCGCATTTCGCTGCACGACGACGTACGCGGCTTGGCGATCCATCCCCTTCTTGGCGAGCTCGAGAAGAATCCGCTGCGAGCTCACCACGCCTTTGAGCAACCCGAGGTTCTGCTTCATCCGCTCCGGGTACACGCGGAGGTTCTCAATCAAGCCCGCGAACCGGTGCAGCATGAAATCGCAAACGACCGTGGCATCGGGCCCGATCATCCGCTCGACAGAGGAATGAGAGATGTCGCGCTCGTGCCAGAGCGGCACGTTCTCCATCGCGGAGACCGCGTAGCCACGAAGCAGCCGCGCCAACCCGCTTAGGTTCTCCGAGAGGATGGGGTTGCGCTTATGGGGCATCGCGGACGAACCCTTCTGGCCGGGAGTGAAGTTCTCCTCCACTTCACGAACCTCGGTCCGCTGCAGGTGCCGAATCTCCACCGCGAACTTTTCGATCGACGCTCCCAACAACGCGAGCGCCGAAAAGTACTCCGCGTGGCGATCCCGCTGAATGATCTGACTCGACGCAGGCGCGGGGCGAAGTCCCAGCTTGGCGCAGACCTGCTCTTCGACCGAAGGCGGCAAGTGCGCGAAGGTCCCCACAGCTCCGGAGATCTTGCCGACCGAGATCCCCTCTCGCGCGTGCTTCAGCCTCGCCTTGGCGCGGTTCAGCTCGTCGTACCAGATGGCCAGTTTATGGCCGAAGGTGATGGGCTCCGCGTGAATGCCGTGGCTGCGCCCCATCATCGGGGTGAGCTTGTGCTCGAAGGCGCGCTTCTTCACCGCGGCCATCACCTTGTCCACGCCCTGAAGAATCAGATCCGCGGCGTCGCGCAAGGTCAGGCCCAGCGTGGTGTCGAGCACGTCTGACGACGTCATGCCCATGTGGAGGAAGCGCGCGGAGGGACCAATGCGTTCTTCCATGAACGTGAGGAACGCGATCACGTCGTGCTTGGTCGTCTTCTCGATCTCGTCGATCTTGGCCGTGTCCTGCTCGGTGAAATCGCCCGCCTTGGCCTGACACTCCTCGAGCGCGTCCGCCGGCGCCATCCCCGCCGCGACCAGTCCCTCGAGCGCCGCCAGCTCCACATCACGCCAACGACGAAGCCGCGCCTCCGGGGACCAGAGCTGCGCCATCTCTTTTCGCGAGTACCTGGGGATCACGTGGAACCTCCGCGCGCCCCTTTACCGCAAACGCGTCGCGCAGAGCGAGTCCCGCCCCCTCAATCTGGCCCAGACGCGCCCCATCGCCTCGTGTCACCGGCGCCTGCGCGCGACGACCTCGCTGGGGAAGCAGCCTCAGTCGGCGGCCGGCACGTCAGCGCAGCAGCGGAAACCGACTTCGGCGGACTTCGCCCCAGGCGCGCCGTTCTTCCTCGCGGAGCAGCGGGACGCGTAGTCGGGTTTGTCGAAAGCCCCGCCCTTCTGTGTTCTGTCCGCGTTGGCCGCGTAGTGCGTGGAGGTCCACTCAGAGAGATTTCCAGAGAGGTCGACCACGCCGTAGCCGGAGCGGCAGCGCTGGAACTTCCCGGACGACGCGAGCGCACGGTCCTCGCCGGTAGCATCTTCGGTGTTACAGCTGTCGGCATCGTAGGTGTTGCCGTAGGGGAACCGCGAGCTCCCGGGGCCCTTGCAGGCTTTCTCCCATTCCTCTTCGGCGCAGAGCCGGCGCTTCTTGGCTTCGCACATCCGCTTCGCGTCCGCCCAGGTGACGTTGGCAGTGGGCGTGGCTCCGCGGCGGTTGGGGTATTCGTAGAGGTCCACGCAGAACGCGTTCACCTGCACGGTCGACGTGGTCCGCTCGTCGAAGCCCATCATCGGGTCGTCCTTGGCTGTCCCCATTCGGAAGGAGCCGGACTCGATCTTCTTCATGCCCTCCGGGCAACCTTCCTCGGTGAGCGCGGACGGTGGCTTTGCCGCCGGCGGTTCGGCTTTGGCGAGCACGAGCGGGGCTTCGGGCTTGCTCGCTTTCGGCGCTTCCGCGGACGCGCCCGCGTCCTTCTTCGCGAGATCTTCAGGCTTCTTCGCCGTTGGAGGCGCCACGAGCGGCGAGGGCTGACCCGCGTCTGGAGGCGTCGATGACGTTCCGGAAGGCGCGGGCTGACCGGGAAGGCGGGCGTCGTCAGATTTGGAGGTGGTCGGCGTTGTCGTCGCCAGGTCAGGTTGCTTCCGCGCATCGGAGCGCTTCGCGGAGTCGCCGTCCGGAGGAAGCGGAAGGCTCTCGGCCTGCTTCTGTCGGATGCGTTGCACGGCCCAGTAACCGCCCAACGACCCAGCGAGCAGACCTACCAAGCTCAACGCGGCCAACAGCACCAACGAGCGGGTGGAGAGCGGCGCCCGATGAACGAGCACAGTAGGCGGCACGGGCTGCTGGGCAGACGCGGCGTTCGGCCCACGCGGCGGGTCGGTGGGGTCGTACGGGATGTTGTCTTCGTAGGAGAGGATGAGCTGCGTCTCTTCCCGCACCTGCCCCGCCGAGGGGTCTCCCAAGACCAGCGGCAGCTCGGACGAGCTCATAGGCTGAGTGGCATCCGGAGGCGGGCGCTCATCCTCCGAGCCCGCGGGTTGCGGTGGCGCTGTCGCTCGAACGACGAGATTCGCCTGGGTGTTGGCGCGCGGCTTCAGCGGCGGCGGGAGGGTCGACCTGCCCAGCAACCGCAGCAGCTCTTCGTGAATCTCGCCGGGGTTCTTGTACCGAGCCGTGGGATTCGGATTCAGCGCTCGCCGGTACAGGCCTTCAATTTGCTGAGGAAGATCCGGCACCACTCGAGTCAGCTCGGGAATGACGCCGCCTTCGGGGGTCACGCCGGCGACCATTTCTCCCAGAATCACGCCCAGCGAGTAGAGGTCCGCGCGCTGATCCACGCTCTGACCCGACACGTACTCCGGCGCGAGGTAGTGGTCCGCCTTCCGCAGCTTCACGGCCTGCACGAACGGCACGCGCGGTATCGCGAGCGAGAGCTGCACATCCGCAAGCTTGAGCAGATCCGGAAGGACGATCACGTTCTCTGGCTTCAGATCAGCGTGCGGCCCCACGGTGTGAACCGCGTCGAGCGCGAACGCGATCTGCCCAATGATCGGCTCCAGCTCTTTGACTGCGAACAGCTGCCCCTTCGCCAGACGGAGATCGATGATCTTCCGAAGCGTCAGCCCTTCCAGGTGCTGCAGCGTGAAGTACGGGTTGTCGCGGTCACTCCCCTCTTCGTAGGTGCGGACGACATTGGGATGGTTGAGACGACGGCCGAGTCGAATCGCCTTGGAGAACGTGGAGCGCTCTTCCGCGGTCTGCACCAGCCGCGCCTGGATGACCTTGACGGCGACATCCACGTCGACCTGTTTGTCCTTGGCGCGGAAGACGAAGCCGACCGGCCCCTGACCTATGCAGTCGCGGACCTCGTAGCGACCGAAGATCACGTCACCCGCTTTGTAGGGCGCACCGTCGAAGACGCCGCTGCCGGACAGTCGACGACGCGAGAACGTTCCAGTGGCCTGACGCAGACCCCCGCCGCTGAGCTTCTGCCCGCACGTCGCGCAGCTCTCGCTCGTATCGGGAACGTGACTGCCGCAGCGATAACAAAGCAAAGGCGAAAGACTCCTGCTGCAAATGGCAGAAGCTACTACGGCTGAAACATTAGGTCACTGACTTCACGTGCGTGTGCCGGTTGACCCGAAGCCCCCGGCGCCCCGAACAGATTCGCTGAGCGATTCGACCTCCCGCCACTCAAGCCGGCTGACGGGCGCGACGACCAGCTGGGCGATCCGGTCGCCCGAGCGCAGGGTGAAAGGCTCATGGGAAAGGTTGATGAGGATGACTCCCACCTCCCCCCTGTAATCCGCGTCGAGGGTTCCTGGCGAGTTGAGACAGGTGATGCCGTGCTTCAGCGCCAGGCCGGACCTTGGCCGAACCTGACCTTCGTAGCCTTGAGGCAGCTCAATCGCCAGGCCCGTGGGAATCAGCCGGCGCTCGAGCGGTTTGAGCGTGATCTCCGACTCCAGCTCCGCGGTGAGGTCCACGCCCGCCGCGGCGGGGCTCTGGTATTCGGGCAGCGGCTGCTTTCCACCCCGAACGCGTCTCACTTTCACTGTGATCGAAGCCATGCCCTGTCTCATCGCACGAACGAATCCGGATTGTCGCTCCCTCTGAAGCGATGCATTGTCGCGCCCCTGGATGGACCACCCTTTTCCCACGGCTCGCTGGCCCGCGATCGCCCCTTGCGCGCTGTGGGCGGTGGCCGCGCTGCGGGAGCGACACTGCACGCCGCAGGTTCAGAATGAACGGGTGCGCCTGTGGACCTGCTGAAAGTCGCCAAGCGCTTCGCGGGTCTGGCGGCGCTCTGTCTGGTCGCCGGAACACTCACGCTTTGGCTGCAGGGACCGTCAGGTGTCGGCGCTCGCCACTCTCTCTTCGCTGAGTATCCCTGGCTGCACATGTGGATCCGCTGGGATGCGGGCTGGTACCAGGCGATCGCGGAGAACGGCTACTCGTTCTCGACGACCGAACAGAGCCCCGCTGCCTTCTTTCCGCTCTATCCCACGCTGATGCGCGGGTTGGTCCTGCTGGGCATCAACCCGTTCCTCGCGGGGATGGGCATCACCGTCGTCTGTGGACTTTTCGCGATCTTCACCTTCTCGCGCTGGGCGTCGACCCTCGCTGGCCCTGAGGACGTGGACCGAGCGACGTGGCTGTTGGTGCTGTGGCCCTTCGCCTACTATCTGGTGGGCGCTGTCTATTCGGATGCGCTGTTCCTGTTACTGATCACGGGCTCGTTCTGGATACTGGAGAAACGGCGCGTGGGCTGGGCGACGCTGCTCGGCGCCCTCGCGACAGCAACCCGTCCGGTCGCGCCCGCGGTGGTGGTGGGGTTGTTGTTGCGCGAGTGGGAGCTGGAGCGGCGTGAGGGAAAGCCACCGGGCGTGAGGACGCTGCTGCCGGCGCTCTCCTGCGTTGGGCTGCTGGCGTACATGGGTTTTCTCTGGTGGCGGTTTGATGATCCGTTGGCGTTCCTGCACGCGCAGACGGCATGGCGTCAGACGCCGGGCCCCACGGCCTGGTTCAAGTTGGCGCTGTTCCAGAATGTGCATCACCCCGATGAGCTGCTCATTCCACTCGTGCACGCGGTGTTGTCGATCACGCTGCTAGGGCTGGCGTGGCGCGTCTGGAAAACGCTGGGACTGGGCTACGCGGCGTATGTGGTGATCGCGCTCGGCATTCCGCTCATCTCGAGCCGAGACTTTATCGGACTCGGTCGCTACTGCCTCGCGGCGTTTCCCTCGTTGTTGGCGCTGAGCACCGCGCTCGGCACTCGACCCCGTTGGGCCGCGGCGTGGATGGCGGGCAGCGGCGCGCTTCTCGTCTACATGGTTCATCGCTTTGCGATGGGCAGCTACATCTCGTAGCGAGCGGGGCAGCCTGACCTCAAAAGCTCCACGAGATGTGTGACTATCCACTCGTTGGCAGGGAGCCCCACCCCGACAATAGGTTCCGAGAGCAGGTTTGCTCGGCGCATCAAATCTAGGCATCATCGGATGCATGAGAACGACGCTCAATATTGATGATGATCTGATGCGCGAGGCGGTACGTCAGACGGGGGTAAAATCCAAGACCGACGTCGTCGAACTGGCGTTGCGCGCACTGCTTGAGCGCGAGGCGCGGCGAAAACTGAAGGCACTCTACGGGAAAGTCCCCGAACCTCATTTGGTGCGGAGGCGCAGGCAGTGAAGCCGGTGGTTATCGACACCTCAGTTTGGAGGCGGCACTTTTCTGGCAAGCTCAAGCCAGAACAGCTCCGCTGGATGAATGGACTTCTCGACGAGGACGGCGCCGTTCTCTTACACCCGTGGGTCATCGGTGAGCTGGTCCTTGGGGGTCTGTCCTCCAAGGAGGAAGGACTTCTAGAGCTTCTCCCTGCAGCAACCGAGCTCTCCCAAGCTGATGTCCTGGGCTTCGTCCGCTACCGCAAACTGGTTCGCAAGGGAATTGGATGGGTTGATGCGCAGCTGCTGGCCAGTACGCTCACCGACTCGGCGCAGCTATGGGCCATCGACGGCAGTCTCGAAGGAGCCGCCGATGAGCTGAAGGTTGGGTTTCATGGACCAGATTAGCGGCGCGGTTTTCTAGAAGAAGCTCACGAAACTGAACCACCACGCGCGTCATGCCCGATCAGGGGCTCGCGAGCTGGATCACCGCGATGCGTTCCAAGGCTTCTTCTCGCGTTGAAGCGCGAAGGAATCGACCTCGCGGAATACTGGTTGGGTAGCGCGGCAGCTCTTTCACCAACTCGAAGCGAAAGCCTTCTGCGCGCAGTCGTTCTTGGGCTGAGGGGCGTACGACCGCGAGTCGTGTCTTCCTGTTTTGCATCAAGCTTCGCAGGTCGGCCGCGGACACGGTCGCGGCATCGCGTTGCGCGTAAAATGGCGCGGCGTTTCCGAAGTCCATCTCGAAGAATGGAAGAACGGTCCCGTTGGGATCCCGTTCTCGCGCCAGGCGACCCAGCTCGTCGTAGGGCTGGTACTGGAGCAGCGACGGGTGGACGTGACCGGCGAAGAAGAGCGCCAAGCCCAAGAGCGCCACGGTCGCTGTCACGGTGATGCCGCGCAGGCTCGGTTTGATGAACGCGAGGACGACAGGTACCGCGGCTGCCAGCACCAGCCAGGCCCAGGAGGAACCCGGGAAGCTTAGACGAAGTACCAAGACGACGGGAGCAATGGTGATCAGAGACAGCGCGATGTACCCGCGCTTGGCCCAGACGTGCCCTCGCGTTGTGAGCTCGACCAGCGCACGCGCGGAGATCAACGCAGCGGCGGGCGCCAACCAGAAGGCATACTGCGGCAGCTTCATGCTCGCGGCAGAGAGTGCGGCGAACGGCAGGAAGAACCACCAGAGAACGAGTCGCCGGGAGTCTGGCGGAAAGGCTCTGCCTCGCAGCGCGTCTCTGACTTTGTTGATCAGCGCGACGACGAAGAGCGGGCTGTAAGGGAGGTAGGCCCACGCGCCGGTGTGAACGAAGAAGAGCGGCGTGGTCCTGTCCACGTAGTCGGTCTGCGTGTGGAGCACTCGACCGAAGGTCTGTTCCCAGAGGATGAAGTACGGGCCGTAGTTGCCCCACTGGGATCGCATGGCGATGAACCAGGGCGCGGCGATGGCGATCAGCAGCAGGATGCCGC
>JBQTKE010000603.1:0-12976 GCA_052386435.1 Myxococcaceae bacterium | reverse complement strand
GCGGCGTGCGCAGCTCGTGGCTGATGATCGAGACGAACTCTTCTTTCCGTTCAGCGATCTGCTTCTGCTCGGTGATGTCGCGCAGCACCACCGCGACGCCTTTGAGGTTTCCGCGACCGTCGGAGACCGGAGTCACCGTGGAGTGCACGTTGCGATCGAAGATCTTCAGCTCTTCGCGCAGCACCTGCGAACCCCCGTACTCCCAGCCGCGCACCAGCTCGAAAGGATAGAAGCCCAGGACCTCTTGCAGGTGCTTGGCGGTGGCCTGAGCGGGATCGTCGCCCAGGTGCAGCAGCTGCTTCGCGGCGCGGTTGATGACCACGATCTCGTTCTGCTCGTCGGTGAGCAGCACGCCGTCCGCCATCGACTCGACCATCCGCTCGATGCGCCGCCGCGCCTGATCTTCGGAGGCGCGCAAAGTCTGAATCGCCTCAGTGGTCTGGTTCGCCAACACATCCAAGAGCTGGCCATCTTCGAATGAATACGCGTTGGGTCTCCGTGAGAAGAGGGAGAGCGTTCCCACCTGCGCCCCGCCCGCGACGAGCGAGACAGAGAGCTGGCTGGCGAACAGCGCCGGTGCATTCGGATCCTGTGACGGCGTGCCCGACACGCGGGTCACCACGCGATCTTCTGGAAGCAGCTGACCGCTCTGCTTGCGGTGCGAGGCGAGCACAGCCTCTTTGACCCCGAGCAGTCCCTTCTCGCTCACACCGTTTCGCCGCAACCTCAGGCTGGCGTTGCGCGTCTCGTCCACGACGACCAACGCGGCCGCGCAGTCGTAAGGGAGCACGCGCGCCACCGCGGTGAGCACACGGTTGATGAGCGCGTCGTACGTAGGTGCGTCCGCCGCGCTCTGACGGCTCACCTCGTACATCACCCTGAGCGCATCGACCCGCTTCTCCAGCTGCACCAGCAAGCGATCCTTCTCGCGCCGCAACTGCCCCAGCTCGATCGCGTTCTTAACGGTGAGGACCAAGTCGTTGGTGTCCCACGGCTTGGTGATGTAGCGGTAGACCTGTCCCTGGTTGATCGCCGCGATCAGATCAATGGGATCCGTGTACGCGGTGAGCAGGACCGCCGGCAGCTCCATGCCTTCCACGCGCGCCGCGGAGATGAGCTGGATGCCCGTCATCTGCGGCATCTTCTGGTCCGTCACCAGGAGATCAATCTGCTGCGACCGCAGGACTGCCAAGGCGTCCGCACCGCATGGCGCGGTCAGAACGTTGTAGCGGCGCTGAAACGTCTTGGTGAGGAGCTCCAGAACGTCGGGCTCGTCATCGACGAACAGCACAGTGGCGCGTGGCTCGGACACTCGAAGGACCGAGTGTAGTGGCCTCAGGTCCGCGCGCTCGACGTGGTCAGCCCCACCACTCCTGCGAGCGGCTGAGCACAGGAGGAGAACTGTGAGACCGCGTGCGACCTCCACCCTTGCCGCTACCCGCTGACGCCCAGCAGAATGCGAAGGGTGTGAAGAAGGTTCCGGTCAGACGGTCGGAACCACGAGCTCGGCTCTCGGTGGCTCGCTCGCCAGCTGACCGTCCGCGGCAAGCTCCAGAGCGCTGAAGGCGCACACGCGCACCAACCATCCGAGCGCAAGTGGCCACGCAGTGAGCACCGCGCTCGACACGCGCGCGGCGAGCGTGAAGGAGAGCAGCTTCGCGGGCGGCAGATCCGCGGAAGCGAACAGCTGCATCACCCCGGCGACGCTCATCTCCAGCACGAAGGTGATGAACCCGGTCAACGCGAGAATCCCGAACCGCGACAGCACCGCGTTGGGCGGATGTGCGAGCGCGGTGAAGAAGGTCTCGTCTTGGACCAGGGATCTCGCGAACGCGGACTCGACCCAAAGCTGCGCGGCGCTTCCCAAGAGCAGGCTGAGGGTCAACGCGAGGGCGAAGTTCATCGCGGTCAGCGCGCCCATCCAGCGCACGTAGGCCCAGCCCGTAGCGATCAAGGCGAGCCACTTCCAACCGCGCGCCAGCCACTGCACGGCGGCCATGCCGATCAAGGCGGAGAGTGACCGAGCGATTCGCGCGTCGCCCAACACCTGACCCGCGAAATAGAGCCGCGCCCAGGCGGCGACGATACCCACCAAGGTCAGTGCGGTGACCGCGGCGCTGAAGGCGATCTCTCCGCGGAGCACCAGTGTCGCGAACGCCAACCCGAAACCGACCTCGACCAGGTTCTCGAGCCCGACTGCGGCGATCACACCCAGCGAGACCAAACTTCCAAACGTCTTCGACAACGCGTAGCGAATCACTTCTTCTCCTGCACCTTGCCCACGCCTTGCACCTCGTCCTGGTTGGAGATGGAGTAGCGAACCAGCTCGCGCAGAATGCGGTTGCGCTTCACGTTGCCTAAGATCGTCCGCAGGTCTTCATACACTGTGGGGTCGCGAATCAATCCGCCAAGCGTCCCCTCACCCGCGCGCACCGACGAGGTGATCTTCTTCACGTCGGCCGCGGCGGAGCTCAGGTCCGCGAACATCCCCTTCGAATCTCCGTACACCAGCTGGTACACCGCCCCGCTTTTGCTGTGTTTGGCGTCATTGATCAAGCCGGACAGCTCTTCCGCGGCGGCGCCGAGCTCGCTGAAAGAGCTCGCGATCTTCTTGTCATAGATCAACGCGTGAGCGGCGCCGTTGCCGTTCCGCACCTCGCGCAGGAGCGTCTCCACTTCATTGATCGCACCTTCCAACCGCGCCGCGCTGGCCGAGGCATTCGCCACGAGCGTGCGCATCTCCTGTCCGGTCTTCTTATCGTAGACCAACGCATGCAGCGCGCCGTCGCCAGTCTCCACCTCGCCCAAGATCTCGCGCAGGCTCTTCACCATGCCCGCCACATCTTCGCGCATCTCCGGGTCGGTATAGGACGCCACCGCGGAGCGCAGATCGCGCGTGATCGCCACCGCGTTGTCGACGATCTCTCCACCCGCCTTGAGCAACGAGCTGAGGTCTCCCGACGATCCGGTCTCCAACTCCGCGCCATCCTCCAGCTTCTTGGCTTCCGGAGATCCAAGCGAGATGTCCACCGCCTTGTCACCGAGCACCCCGCGGCTGGAAATGCGAGCCACGGAGTCCGAGCGCACGCGATCCGAAAACTTCGACGAGAGCTCCATCTCGACCTGAATGCGCTTGTCTCCCAGATCCGGTGAGAAGGTGATAGCGCTCACCCGGCCAACCTCGAGACCACCCAGCCAGACCGGTGCATCCAGCTTGAGCCCATCCAGGTTCTCGAACGCCGCGCGGTAGGTGATCTGCTTGTCGAAGAAGCGGCGCTCCTTGCCAATCAGAAACACCACCACGCCCGCGAGCAGCATGCCCAACGCCACGAACAATCCGGCGCGGACGATGAACCGCTTCTCGCGCGCGGCACGACTCATTGGCTTCTTTTCATCGCTCATGTCCGCGCTTCTCCCCTCGCCCGCGGGCCGCGCGCGTCGAAGAAGGCGCGCACCTCCGGCTGGCTTGAGCTCTTCATCTCTGCCACGGTGCCGACCTGGACGATCTTCCTGTTCGCCAGCATGGCGATCCGGTCGGACACTTCGAAAGCGCTGTCCATGTCGTGGGTGACGACAATGGACGTGCACCCCAGCTTCTCTTTCATGGAGTTGATCAGCTCATCAATAATCCGAGTGCTGATCGGATCCAGACCGGTGGTGGGCTCGTCCCAGAGAATCACTTCGGGATCCGTAGCGATGGCGCGCGCCAAGCCGACGCGCTTCTTCATGCCACCAGAAAGATCCGATGGACGCATATCTTCGATGCCGGGCAGGTTCACCAGCTCCAACTTGTGCGCCACCCGTTCACGAAGCTCCGCCTCCGCCAGATCCTTGAAGTGCTCGCGAAGCGGGTAGGCGATGTTGTCGCCCACGCTCAACGAGTCGAAGAGCGCCGCGCCTTGAAACACCATGGAGACCTTGCGCCGCACCGCGAGAAAATCACCTTCGTCCAAGTCCGTGATGTCCTCGTTCTCGAAGAAGATGCGCCCCGCATCCGGCTGCATCAGCCCGATCAGACACTTGAGCAGCACGCTCTTGCCGGTGCCGGAGCCGCCGATCACGGTGAGCGTCTCCCCTTCGTTCACAGTGAGGTTGAGACCTTCGTAGATCTTTTTTGGACCGAAGGCTTTGTAGAGGTGCTCGAAGCGGATCTGCTCGCCACCATGCTCGGGGCGCTTGAATTCGCGGCTCACCGTCGAGCTGTGACGAGAGCGCGCCATCAGAGCGAGAGGAACAGTTTGGTGAGGAAGAAGTCGGAGAGACACACCGCCACGGACGCGATCGCCACCGTCTGCGTCGTCGCCAGTCCCACGCCTTCGGTGCCGCCTTGGACGGTGAACCCTTTAAAGCAACCGACGATGGCGATGATCAGCCCGAACACCGCGCTCTTGGTGATGCCGGAGGTGAAGTCGCGCAGCCCCGCCGTCTCCACCACGGAGCGGTAGAACTGCTCGAAGGGAATGTCGTACTCGCTCTTCACCACCGCGGAGCCGGCGACCAACCCGAAGACGTCCGCCAACGCGGTGAGCGCGGGAAGCACGAGGATGCACGCCACCACGCGAGGCAACACCAGCTTTCGCAGCGGATCCGCGCCGAGAGAACGGATCGCATCCACCTGCTCGGTCACCGTCATCGAACCCAATTCGGCGGCGATGCCAGAGCCGATGCGCGCGCCCACGGTGAGCGCCGTGAGCACAGGCGCCAGCTCGCGAAACAGGGTGAGGACCACCACCTTGCCCACCGTGTGCTGGACGCCGAAGCGCGCGAGAAAAAATGCGAACTGCAGTGAGATGACCAGTCCGGCGAAGATCGCGGTGAGCGACGCGATGGACAGCGAGCGCGTGCCGAGCGCTTCAATTTGATAGGCGATCGCGCCGGGCTCGAACGGCGGGCTGACCATCCGTTTCATCACCCGGCCGAGCATCACCGTCATGCCGCCCAGCTGGGTGAGGAAGTCTCGAACTTTGGCGGAGAAGGGAAGGATCGCCTGCAGCTCTTCCTGAATGACCTCGAAGGTGTCTTCGCCCTGCTGCGGTTGAGTGGGCGCGCTCATCGTCGCGGCTCCGCGTGAAACGCCTGAACCAGCGCGTTGAAGACGGCGCGGTGATCTTCGAAGCGGGCAGGCGGCGAGAGGTAGGTGAAGTCGTAGATGCAGCCGTCCTTCTTCATCACCACCAAAAGCAGCTCCATGGGAACCCCGTCCAACTTGGCCGTGAAGTGAGAGGTCAGCGATTCGCGCCCATCGAGCATGCCCTCTGTCTGATCCAAACGCTGCCGGTCCGTGAAGCCCACCAGCAGGTGCTGGATGAGGACCTCCAGCGGCGGATCCGCGTGGTCTTCACAGGTGGAGTTGATGGCGATGGACTGCGGACCATCTTTCGAGACGAACGCGAGATCGTTCTCCGCGAAGCGGACCTGGCGCCAAGTCTCCGGCAGCGGGCCGACCCGGTAACGAACGTCCCCTTTTTGAAAGCGACCGTCGTGGAGCGCCGAATGGGAGCAGCCGGCACCGATGATCCAAGCCAGCGCCACCAACGACCAAGCGAGTCGATGAAGGCTCATGAAGTGCGCGGCAGCGTACCAGCGGGACGAAAACGCCCAAGGAAACGAACGGATAAATTGACTCTATACGTCTGTTCAGGGAACATAGGTGCACTGAAACTTTGTTTCGTCCTTGAGGGGAACTCGATGGAAGAGCTGACAGATCGGCAGCGCGAGATTCTGAATTTCATCGTGAAGGAGACGGAGAACCGGGGTTTCCCGCCAACCATCCGGGAGATTGGTGAGGAGATGAACATCAGCTCCACCAACGGGGTGAACGATCATCTCAAGGCCCTTGAGCGAAAGGGCTATCTGAACCGAGGCGAGCAGCAAAGCCGGTCTCTGGTGCCCACCAAGCGAGCAAGGATGGTGCTGGGGATCGGCCAGCGCAAGGACGTCTCGATGATTGAGGTCCCGGTTCTGGGTCGAGTCGCGGCCGGCGCCCCCCTGCTGGCGACTGAAAACATCCAGGACTCAGTCAAGATCGACAGCTTCCTCCTCGGTGGGAATGGCAAGGAGGTCTTCGCCCTCAAGGTGAAGGGCGAGTCGATGATCGACGACGGCATCTTCAACGGCGACTACATCTTCGTGCGCAAGACGCCGTCCTCCGCTCCCGGAGACATCGTCGTCGCGCTGATCGAGGACGAGGCCACGGTGAAGCGCTACTACCCAGAAGGGGATCGCATCCGGTTCCAGCCAGCCAACGCGACCATGCAGCCCATCTACGTGCACAAGAACGAGTTCCGCTCGACCATGATTTTGGGGAACGTGATTGGCGTGTACCGGAAGATGTGAGGCTGTTCTCCCCGTTTCTCAGTGGAGCGCCCGTGTCTCTACGAGATGCGCATCTGGTGCGCAGATCGAGATCCCCGCTTCAGAGATAAAGGGTTAAACGCCTGCAAATACAGGATCAATTTCACGGTTCTGAAGTGGTTTGGCGGGCACCCAAAATGCAGCGGTGCTGGCGGAGAGTCGACCCGACGCTGACAAGGGGTATCCGCTTGACGAGACTTGGGATTCTTCAGAGCGCGTTTGCAGTCGCCTTGATCGGCACTGGCTGCACAGGCGACGCCGAACTCAATCCAGTGGAAGGTACGGGCGGCTTGAGCGCCGATGGCGGGTTTTCCTCCGGAAGCGCCATCCCCAATGTTCCGGGGCTGGGCGGCGGCGGAGAAGGAACAAACAATCAGACGGGGGTCGCGGCGATTCCCACCGGGACCTGTGGCCCGACGTTCATCGCTGGAGGAATTGTTGGTCCGGCGACTGCCCCCGCCGCGTGCCGGCGTCCCCTGATCGACAGCTCCCTCCCCGCCTCCTGGATTCAGAAGCTGGGCACGAAGACCACGGGCGAACGCGTGACGTTCACTGTGCCGACGAACAGTCAGAGCGTCACGGTGATCAAGCAGGCCGTAAAAACCACCGACTCGTTCACCGTGCAGAACACGCTCATCCCCAATGGCGTCGTTCCAGACCAAGTCACCGGTCCTGATTCGTCCGTCTACTGGAACGACTTGGTGAGCCCGCCCGCGGACGGCTCCCAATCGTTCTTGATCGCGAACGGGCTCAGCCCAAGCACCGGAATCATCTCCATGCCCAACACCAGCGCGATGCTCACCCGCTCGACGGCCGGCATTCCCACGGGCAATTGGAGCTTCCGCGTGAACGACTACGCGTACGAATGCGCGAGCGACGCGACCTGCGGCAGCGGGAATTTAGGCAACACCTACGACGTGCAAGTGCTCTCCAAACCTGGCCCGGCCAAGAGCACCGGCGTGTTGGATATCGCGTTTTACTTGGTCGGTACGACCGGCCTCACCAGCGCGACCGCGATCCAGAACGCCAGCGTTCGGCGCATGGTCACCACGTTGAACACCTACTACCAGCGCGCGGGCATCTGTCTGGGCAAGGTGACCTTCTACGAGGTTCCGGCGTGGGCACAGACGCGGTACGGCGCTGGGGTGGATGCCTCGAAGAGCGGCGCGTGCGACGACCTGGCTCAGATGTTCACGCTCTCCGCGCCCGGCAACGCGTTGAACCTGTTCCTGGTGCAGTCGCTGACTGCTCCGGACAACGGTGGTGGCACTCAAGTGGTCGGCGTGGACGGCGCAATTCCCGGCCCCTCGTCGTACAGCGGCGGCGTGCGCAGCGGCGCGGCGGTCTCCATAGCGGACCTGATGGCCGGAAACTGCGGGGGCAACATTGATGTTCAGGGGTGCGGCGCGGACTTCACCGCATACATCGCGGCGCACGAAGGCGGCCACTGGCTGGGGCTGTACCATACGACCGAAGCCACCGGAGACAGCTTCGATCCCATCGCGGACAGCGGGACGTGCGCGTGCACCTCGTGTGCTCCGGCCGCTCAGCAGAACCAGTGCGGCACTCGATTGATGACGGTCGCGGAATGCGGCTCCGCGGCAGCGACATGCGGCGGCGGGAACAACCTCATGTTCTGGGTGATCGGTGGAACGGGACAACTCACCGCCGCGCAAGGTCAGATCATGCGGGCCAATCCGCTCATCCTTGATAGGAGCACGCCGTGATGATCACTCTCGTTCTGACGGTCGCTCTCGCAGGGGTTCCGCTGGGTAAAGCGCGGACTCCGGCTCCTCCTTCCTCCGCTTCCACAGTCTCGGCGGCGGATACGAGGACGGACGCGGAGATTCAGGATCAGGTTCAGACGTATTTGATGACAATTGATACGCCGATCACGGACGCGAACTGGAAGTCGCTGGGCGATCGCGCGGTGCCGATGTTGGAGCAGATCACCGCGGACGACGCGAAGCTGCCTTCACGTCGTGCCAAGGCGGTGGAAGGGATGGTCGCGATCAACCCGGTCAACCTTGAGCAGAAGCTCACGACCCTCGTGCAGAACCCGAAGATGGTGGAGATGGTTCGCTGGTCCGCGATGAGGGGATTGGGTCGGGTGGTTGAGCCGAGCAGGTTGGTTCAGTTGCTGAACCCCTCGCTGGAAGACGCGGACTTCAGGACCCGCGCGGTCGCGGCGGAGACTTTGGCGAAGCACGCGCCCACTTTGGCTTGTCAGTCCATTCGGACGAAGGTGGACGGCGATGCTGCTCATCGCGGCGCGTTCGTGCGGGCGATGAGCCGGTGTGAGGGTGGGAAGTAGAGACGCGCTGCGTGAGCGACCCGCGGCGGCGGTGCACGGGCTAAACGAAGCTTGAGAGGCCCCCCGTTCGCCTGCGGTTTCGCGTTCGGTTCAGGTTCGGTGACGGCTACGGGTTCCTTGCACGGTTGTTAGTTTCTGGCGGCGACGGTTCTGGGGCGACGCCAGAGGCCGGCTCGGGCTCCCAACTCCGCGGCGAGGTCTCGCAGCTCCTTGGCAACAGGCGACGATGGGGCCTGGTCGAAAATCAGCTCGTAGGCGAGTCCGGCTTGGTTCAGGCCTTCGGCCCTGGAGATGCGGGTGTCCAACACCGGCAGGTTGAGCTCTTCGAGCGCGCCTTCCATCGCTGCGTTCGTCGCGGCGGTGCGGCGGTCCCACATGTTCACCGCGACGACGAGCTGCCCTGCCCCATCTCTCACGTCGCGCCGAATCTGATCGATGTCTGACAGGCCTTGCAGCGCGAAGGCGCTGGCGGGAACGGGGCTCGCGACGACTTCCGCATAGGCCAATGCGGCTTCGGTGTACGCGCCGATGCTGGGCGGGGTGTCCACGACCACTGCGTCGGGTTGCCAGCTCAGGGTTTTCATCGCTCGGGGAATGGCTTGGAGACGATGACCCCAGGCATGGAGATCGCGCTCCATGGCCGCGATTCGAGCGCAGGCGGGCGCGATAAAAAGCTCTGGACGCTTCGGCGACGGGACGACGACTTTGTCCAACGTGAGCTTGGGCTTGGGGCCGAACGCATCCGCCAAGGACGGCTTGTCTCCCGGCTCCAATCCCAATAGGAGGCTGGCGTGGCCTTGGGGATCCAAGTCCAGGAAGAGCACCCGAAGGCCTCGGTCCGCGAGCGCCGCTGCGACGTGAGCAGAGAGGGTGGTCTTACCGACGCCGCCCTTGATGGTGGAGAAAGTGATCGAGCTCATGGGCGCGCCAGTGGGACCACGGGTGAAAGTGCTACAGGACTGTAGCCACCCCCGGGCCGCGCTCAAGTTTTCTCGTTCACCCTCGGTCCGGAATGGGCCCTAAGTAACGCAGCGGGTCCATGGGCCGGCCGTCCACTCGCACCTCGAAATGCAGGTGCGGACCGGACGTTTTTCCCGAGTCGCCCACGGTGGCCAGAACCTGCCCGTCTCTGACGGCCTGCCCGGTCTTCACTCGAAGGTCGCGGTTGTGAGCGTAGAGGGTGATGAACCCGTTCTGGTGTTCCACGATCACGATGTTGCCGTAGCCCTTCTGAACGCCCGCGAAGAGCACGGTTCCTGGACTGGAGGTCACCACTGGCGTTCCGGCGGGCGCGGCGAGATCGATTCCGTCGTGCGGCTCGTGACCACGACGGCCGAAGCGGCCATAGAGAACGCCACGCAGCGGCCAACGCAGGGGTCCTGCTCGAGACGTGTTGAAGGCGCGGCCGTACACGGGTCGAGACGAAACCCTCGGCGGGTCGCGCTCCACAGTCCGCGACGACTCATCCCGCGTGTTGGCTTCCTTGCGCGGTAACAATTCTGGGGACGGGAGCTCTCGCGACGCTCCACTGTCTCGAGACGCCGAACCGCGTGAACCGCCGACGACATTGTCCCGGGACAAAGGCTGTCGCGCCCCACCCGCCGCGCCACTATCCCTGTAAGAGCCAGCAGGCCTTCCTCCACCGGCGACACTTCCCTGCGACGAGGTCGCGGCGGACGCTCCATTCGCTCGCGCAGCTGTCTCTCGCGCAACCCCCGTCGCGCTGCCTTCTCGCGACGACGGTTCCGTTACTGCAGCAGCCGCGTCCCCTTGCGTTGAGCTCCCCACCGCGTTTCTCGACGCGAAAGATTTCCCTCCCCACGACACGCGCGTGGGCGTGGAGAGCATGGGCAGCTCGTTGCTCTCCACGGGCGCGCCATCGGCTCCGCCACCCACGGCTTCCACGATGGGAAGAGATGCAGCAGCGCGCCCCGCCCTCCCGGGAATGATCAGCTCTTGCCCCACGGAGATGCGCGCGTCCTTGATCCCATTCGCGGCGCAGAGGGCCTCTTGAGTCACGCCGTAGATTTTGGCGATTCGGTAAACCGTTTGGCCGGGCAGTACGCGGTGCTTCACCAACGGGGCACGCTCGGGAAGGAGAGGCGCCGCCCTACTCACCGGCGCGGGGCGAAACACGTCGGGCTCGGGATGGTAACGACGCGGCGCCGCGGAAGGCCCCCAGGCACACCCTGCCCCACACGCGCTCAGCAACATCAGGATCGCGGCAGGCTGTCGCATCCGCTACAGCGTGCCAGTGCTTGGGCGACTTCAAAATTCCTGACCGGATCAAAGTCCCTGGCGGCGGGGAAATCCGTCGACTTCCAACTTTCCCACCGCGTCCAAGGATTTGACGTCGGTCAGATCCAGCTGCAGCGGGGTCACGGAGACGATCTTCTCCTCGAACACGGCGTTGCAGTCGCTCCCGGGAATGTCGTCGTGCTGAAACGAGGTTCCGCCGATCCAGTAGTACTTGCGACCGCGGGGATCCTCGTTCTCCACCACGTCATAGCCGTAGCTGTGCTTGCCCAGTCGGGTCACCCGATAACCCGCGGGCTCGACGCCGCCGGGGATGTTGACGTTGAGCAGCATCTTCGGCGGCTTCTGGTTGATCACCGACTGAACGAAGCTGCGCGCGAACCGAGCCGCGGGGCCAAAGTCGAACTGCTTGCGGCTGACCAAGCTGAACGCGATCGCCGGAATACCCAACAGCGACGCTTCCATCGCCGCGGCCACGGTGCCGGAGTACGTGACGTCGTCCGCCAGGTTCGCTCCGTGATTGATGCCAGAGACCATCAAGTCCGGACGCGCGTCTTTGAGGATGTGGTTGATCGCCAAATACGAACAATCCGCGGGCGTCCCATCCACGGAGAACCAGCGTTCGCGGATCTTCTTGATGCGCAGCGGCCGGTGCAGCGAGAGCGCATGTGACGCCGCGCTCTGCTCGGCCTCCGGCGCCACCACCCAGATCTCACCCAACGGCTGCATGGCCTCCGCGAGCGCCTGCACCCCTTCAGCGAAGTGACCGTCGTCGTTCGATACGAGGATCCGCGGCAAGGGTTAGGACCGACCCTTCAGCGCGGCGCGGCCGGCGTAGCGCGCGCCCGCTCCGAGCTCCTGCTCAATCCGCAAGAGCTGGTTGTACTTGGCGACGCGATCGCTGCGAGAGGCAGAACCGGTCTTGATCAGCCCGCAGTCCAGCGCGACCGCGAGATCCGCGATGGTCACGTCTTCGGTCTCGCCGGAACGGTGGCTCATCACCGCGGTCATCCCCGCTTGGTGCGCCATGCGAACCGCCTCGAACGTCTCGGTCAGCGTTCCAATCTGGTTGACCTTCACCAGAATCGAATTGGCAATGCCGGCCTTGATGCCTCGGCCCAAGCGCTCCACGTTGGTGACGAAGAGATCATCTCCGACGAGCTGAACCTTTCCACCCAGCGAATCAGTCAGCTTCTTCCAACCACCCCAATCGTCTTCGGCCATGCCGTCTTCGATGGAGACGATGGGGTACCGGTTGCAGAGCTCGCTGTAGTACTTCACCAGTCCGTCCGCGTCGTACTCCTTGCCTTCGCCTTTGAGCTTGTAGCGCTTGGCGCCTTTGTCGAAGAACTCACTGGCGGCCACGTCGAGCGCGAACACGACCTGATCTCCCAACTTGAAGCCCGCCGCTTCCGTCGCCGCCGCGACCAGCTTGAGCGCCTCCTCGTTCGCGGGGAGATCCGGCGCGTAGCCGCCTTCGTCCCCCACTCCCGTCGCGAGCTTGCGGTCCTTCAAGATCTTCTTGAGCGCGTGAAAGATCTCCGTGCCCCACCGCAGCCCTTCCGAGAAAGACGCGGCGCCCAGCGGCAGGATCATGAACTCCTGCACGTCCACTCGAGTGTCCGCGTGCGCGCCCCCGTTGAGAATATTCATCATCGGTACCGGCAAGGTCCGCGCGGCCGCGCCTCCGACGTACCGGTACAGCGGCAGCCCGTAGGACGCGGCGGCAGCGTGCGCGGTCGCCATGGACACGGCGAGGATCGCATTCGCACCCAGCTTGCCCTTCGTCGGCGTGCCATCCAGCTCCAACATCTTGCGGTCGACGTCGAGCTGCGCGGTCGCGTCCATGCCCACGACCACCGGCGCGATCTGGTTGATGACGTTCTGCACCGCCTTGGTGACGCCTTTGCCCAGGTACCGGGCCTTGTCGCCGTCGCGCAGCTCCAGCGCCTCGTGCTCGCCGGTGGAAGCGCCGGACGGGACGGCGGCGCGCCCGCGCCCGCCTCCTTCCAGCGCCACGTCGGCTTCGACGGTGGGGTTGCCGCGGGAGTC
>JBQTKE010000602.1:0-9066 GCA_052386435.1 Myxococcaceae bacterium | reverse complement strand
CCAGGTGACTCAAAGAACGTGGTCGATGGTCTGCTCGGGTACGGCTGAGTCCACGCCTGACAGCGGCGCCGCGCGCTCGGCGGTTGGCGAGTGAAAGCGCGAGGCAGCGAAGAGCAACAGCGCGGCGGCCATCGCAGCGGCAAGTCCCCATTGCCGCCGACGCGTGCGTGAGAGCGCTCGGGCCACCTCACGCCGCAGCCGGGTCCTCGCCTCCTCAGAAGGTCGAGCCGCCTCGTCTCCGGGGCGCAGCGCCTGCTTCATCGTCACGAGCGCACGAACACACGTGGGGCAGCTGGGAAGATGCTCTTCCACTTCTGACCGCTCCCGGGGCTCCAGCGTGCCCAACTCGTAGGGCAGCATGCGCTCTTCGCTTACCGCACAGTCCATGACTTCATCTCCTTGCGAAGCTGCGACACCAGCTCGTGCATGCGGGATTTCACGGTCCCCACGGGGACCTCGAGGATCGCGGCGATCTCCTGCTGCGAGAGACCGCCGATCCGAAGCTGATAGAGCTCGCTGAGCGAGGCGGGGAGGCGCTCGACCGCGCGAAGCAATACGGCGCGCTGTTCGTGTTGCGTGAAGCTCTCGTCCGGTCCAGGCGCTCCAACGGGTGTTGGTGCCAATCTCAAGGCGGCGCGCTGACGGTCTCGCGAGCGGACCCGGTTCAGACAAAGGTGTCGCGCCACCTGGAAGAGCCACGCGCGGAAGCTCGACTCGCGGCGCTGAAAGTCGGCGGAACGTTCGCGGACGAGGGAGAGAAACGCCTCGTGAAGGACGTCCTCAGCTTCCTCGCGGTCTTGGAGCTGATGTAGGACGAATGCGAAGAGCGGCCTCTCGTAACGGGCGTACAACCCGTCAAAAGCGGTGAGATCACCACTTGTCAGCCGCTCGAAGAGGGACTCGTCGGACTCCATGGCGCAGGCGTTGTAGAACCGCAGCCAGCAGAAGGTTCGTTCAGACTCGAAGGTCCAGTGGTTTCAGAATGTTGTCCGAGGCCGTTTGACACCGCGGACACGCGCGCGTCCGGCTGAACTCATTTGCCATGCCGATCGCTGGGCGGCATCGAAGACCGCCAGCCCAGCCGCGACCTCGCGGGTCCGGGTTGTGTTCCGCCCCCCCCGCGAGAGCGAAGTTTGAACCTTGGTGAGCTTCCCGTGGTCACACTCGAGATTAAAAAAATGGGATCGCAGGATCTGCGACGGCGTTGGGGACCGATCCTCGCCGAGGTCTTGCGGGGTGAAGGTGAGCGGACCCAGAGAGAACGCGACTGACGCCGGACCGATTTTCAATCCCGAAGCGCGTCTGGCTCAACGGCCTTGCGGCGGTGTGAGCGCAATTCGCACGCGCACCAGTCCTCCCTGCGCGTCGAGCTCGCGAAACACGGGGAAGGAACCCTCCCCCACTCCGGTGAAGAACGCACAGCAGCGCGCGCCCGCCAAATCCAAAGTCCCCGAGGAGGTGGGCGAGGATCGAAGCTGCTCGAGCAGCGCGTGGTGGTGCGAGTGCTCGCGGAAGTCGGTGTCGAGCTGGATGTGCCCGTGCGTGACCGCGGCTTCGATCTCGGCACCCTTTGTCGTGGCCTCGGTGACAGGCAGATCCTTCCAACCGTAGACATCGTCATCGAGCTTCGACGCACCAAATCGCTCTGCCACCTGCTGGGCGTCTTGTCCCCAGAATACGAAGTCCGCCAAGCCGTCCACTGAGTCCGAGTGCTGCCAAAGTGCGAGCGCCTTGGGGTCCACGAACATGAGCCGCGCGAAATCCGAGCGCACGGTGCCCCAACGCGCGGTCTTCACAGACGCAGCTGGGCGAACCTCGAGTGTCACGCTGTCAAGATGGCTCAGCACCGTGAGCGGCTTGCCCACGGGGAGTCCATCCACCGCGACGGCCTGCACGCCGTTGATCAACAGCTGCCCACTCTCCCGCAGCGCGAGCGCGAAGCGATTCAGATGCGTCACGCGATTCGGTTGCGCCGCGAGTCGGGCGTCGAGCCCTCTTTGCACGAGGAACGACTTGAAGGTCTGTCGCAGCTCGTCCTGCTTGTGGCCAGGAATATCGAACAGGGTGCGCGAACCGTAGAGCTGTCCCGCCAACTCTGCGTCGGGTCCCTCGATGCGAAAGTCCTGCGCGGCGTCCGCGGACTCTTGCGCCGCTTCTGATTTCAGAATGCCGCGCGGCATCATCGGCGGACGGTCGTGGCACCAGAGGCGAAGCACCCCCGAATCGACGATCAACGCTGCGCCGGACGGGAGGAGAACTTCGCCCAATGTCTCTGGGGTGCTGGCCATCGCGCCCTTCAAGCACATTCCCACTTCCGCCGACAGCGGGGCGCTCGCATACGCTCTGCCCGCATGAGAGGACACGTCGGTGCGGTTCACGCTCAAGAAGGATGTTCTCCCCGCGCGAGAGGACTCGTGCGACAGATCACCTGTTCGTGCCGGCCGTTTGACCCGCGCGTAGGCGAAGCCGGAGTCGAAGGCCCTTCCCGTCTGCGCGGATTCATCACCGCGGCGCTGGTCGCGACGCTCTCATCAGCGTGCGGTCACGTGACCCATGTCCGGCCCACGCCGAAGGGGCAGCTCGACGTCCAAGCCGCGGCGGGCGGACCGTTCGTGAAAATTGGTCCGGTGCTGCCGTTGCCCCTCTCGACAGTCGGCGCCAGCTACGGCGTGCATGAGAAGGTCGACGTTCACGCGCACGTGCACCTCACGTCTCTTGCGTTTGGCGTGGGTGGGCTGGACGTGGGCGCGACATATCTACCTCTTGCGGAGCGAGGTTGGATTCCCGCGGTCTCGCTCACAGGGCGTCTCTACGGCTTCACGGATCTCCAGAGTGCGCGGCCGTATCTCGAAGTGGGCGCGGCGGGGAGTTATTTCTTCGGTGAGCGGTTCCTCACCTACCTCGCGCTGAACACGCTCGTGCAGTTTTTCGGCGCTCCGCCGCTCTGGTCCGTCGCAGTCGGCGAGGAAGTACGGCTGGGCCATTTCGGCGTGGCGCTCGAAGCACGCTGGTTCAGCCCCACGCACAACATCACGTTCAACACGGTCGAGTGGGTCGGGCTGGGCGGACAAGGCGCGTTGGGGATCGTGCTCGGGCTGCGGTATCGATTCGGAGGTGCACGATGAGATGGACGCTCGCGGTGCTCTTGCTCACCAGTTGCTACAGCTTGGATCCGTTCCTCTATCAGCCGAACACGATCGACCAATACACGTTCGTCGGCGCGAGCACGGATCCGCTTGAAGACGTCGCCGCGGATCGCATTGAGGCGCTGAGCATCCAGGTCAGCCCCCGGGTCACGCTGGGCGCGGTCTACGTGAAGGCCAAAGTGCAGCCGCCGCGCGGCCACGCCCTCTACTTCCACGGCAAAGGGGATCACCTCGGAGCGTCGCAGTTTCCGCGGATCAAACGACTCGCGAACGCGGGCTACGACGTGCTCGGCTTCGACTATCGAGGCTTCGGAGCATCGACCGCGCTCGCGCCAGATGAAGCGGGAGTCGACGAAGACACGCGCGCGGTCCACGCGTACCTCGTTGGGCGAGTAGGAACCGGCGACATTCTCTTCTACGGCCACTCCTTCGGCGCCGCGGCAGCGCTCCAACGCGCGGTGGGCGATCCACCTCGTTGGCTGATCCTCGAGGCAGCCTTCGCCTCAATCCAAGGCTTCGTTCGCGACTCCAGCGGAACGGATCTCCCGTGGACGTTCTTCGCGCACGACTCCTGGGACAACGTGGCGCGGATCGGGACGATCCAGGTCCCTGTGCTTCTCCTTCACGGGCAAGACGACGACTTCGTTCGCCCGGAGTTCTCCGAGAAACTCTTCGCCCACGCGAACGAACCCAAGCAGCTGCAGCTCGTGCCAGGAGCCAAACACGACGTCGCCCAGTCGTTGGGAGCCGCTTATGGCCCCGCTGTCAACGCGTTCACGTCCCAGTACTGATGGTGTTTGGCAATGCGGGGCGGCGAACGCGCTGTGAAACATACTTTCGCCAGGCACATGGCGCGCTTCCTCTGGCTGGGTCGCCGTGACGGCGTAGGCGTGCGCCCGCCACCTGACGACGATCAGGCCTTCTTCGGGATTATCATTCGTATGTATTACGACGACCATGCGCCCTCTCGTTTTCACGCCTACTACGGTGAACACAGTGCCCAGATCTCCATCGAGAGCCTCGATGTCATCGGTGGTTCATTGCCGAAGCGGGTTTGGCCCTGGCAGTTGAGTGGGCCATCGAGCACCGAGAAGAACTTCGGGCCGACTGGCAACGAGCGGGTGAGCATCAGCCATTGCTTTCTATTCTGAGAGAAAGCACGACGACGCTGCGTCCATGACTTGTCGCCGCGGGCGGTGCTTGAGCGCCCCCGTGTGAGCATTCGCCCAACCTCAGCGCACGTCGATGCGGTAGCTCAGCACGGTGAGCAGCACTTCCCTCAGGAAGAACAACAGCGCGGCCATGAAGCTGAACATGGCAGCGATGAAGATGACCGCCAGCGCAACGGAGACGTGGAACTGCAGCAGGGTCCCAATGAACGCCAGTGAGATGAGCACGCAGACCAGAATGGCTGTCGCCACGCCGGCGGTGATCGCCATGTTCACGAAGTGGCGGCGGCGGATCAGAATCTTCATCTCGTCGCGAATGACCGGATGGAACTTCGCTTCCGAATCCTTCTCCAACCGCTCGGCCAACACGCGCGCTCTGTCGATGATCCGAGCGAGTCTTCCACTGAGCACGGCGAGGATGGTTCCGACCGACGTGAGCAAGAAGACGGGAGCGACAGCGAGTTGAATGACCTGCCCGACATTGGTGAACGTAAGGTTCATGGCTTCGTTGAGTAACCGAGCTCGTAGACGAGTGCCGCGGGTTCGCTGTGCGCGTCTTGTGAGGCTTTCGGCGGAGTCCACGCGCCCACCGCGAGGAGCCGGCCGTCGGCGGAGATGCGAACGCGGCGGACGATCCAGCCCTGCTGACGTTCGAGCACGGGCTTGGGACGACCGGCGCTCTGGAGAAACACCTTACCGTCCCAGCCTCCGGTTGCGAGGGTCTGTCCATCCGGGCTGACCGCCGCGCTCGATACCACGCCTTGGTGCACGCTCCAGCGGTCCAGCACCTTGCCTGTCGCGGCTTCCACTCTCAGACCTGCATCCAAGACATCCCGCGCGGGCTTGTCGCCTTTCTTCTCCCGTTCGCGCACCGCGACGGAGCGTTCCGCTTTGTCCTTCGAGATGGCCACGCCGAGCACGTTGCCCACGTGATCGACTGTGACGTCATTCACGAAGGCCTCCTGCGGCATCTCTTTCGGTGGACCGAAGACCAACGTGGTGACCGGCTCCGGCGGCCTGCGGCCCTTGCGGGTGAGCTGCAGCTCCTGCGTGACTTCATCAAACGCCACATCCAAGTCCTTCATCAGTGGCACGCCAATGACCCCGTGCGCCCCTTGCGGCAGACAGGCATCGCACACGACGACGTCTTGCCGTGCGAACGCCAGCGTCTTGAGCGCCACGGTTCTTCCGTGCACCACACGTCCCAGCGCTTTGCCTACGGCCGTGGCCACGGACACGGTCTCCTTGAGGTCTTCCGGTTTCACGCCCATCGCCTTGGCCAGCTCGCTGCCAATCAGCACAAAAGGCGCGCGGCCATTCAGAGCAAACAGTCCTCCGACTCCGTCGACCGTCCCGCGCACCAGGGGCGTGCTCCCCTGCCGCTCATAACGCATGCGGATCTTCGTGGGAGCCAAGGTCTCCTCGCGGGTTGAAGACGCGACGATCTTCTTGTCCCACCCCCCGCTGTAGAGCGTCCCGTTCGGCGCGAACGCCAGCGCACGGACTTCATCCGAGTGGAGCCGCTCTTCCGACGCGAACTGAAGCGAGGGGAAATGCAGCGCGGTGATCAAACCTCGCGCGCTTCCGGCGAGCACGTAGTCACCGGACGGATGAAACGCCAACGAGACCAGCGGCTCTTCCGTGGCGTGACCGCCCAGGGGCTTACCGTCTTCCCCGCTGAAGATCCGCACGGAGCCGTCGCGGGACACGGTCGCGAGGGCCTTTTCGTCGGGAGAGAACGCCACCGCCTCCACGTCCATCGAGTAGTGCCCAACGACCGAGACCGACGCCTCCGGCACGAGCGGCGAGAGCTTGGAGACGATGACTTTCACGTCGGGCGCGCGCAACACCGTGAACGCGGCCCGCTTCGAGTCCGGACTGAGGGCAATACTGAAGACGAAGTCGCGATCTTCCAGCACCCACGGGTCGCTCAGCGAGTCGACTCGACCTTGAGCGAATGCGCCCTTGTGGAGCGGCGCCGCGATCGGAGCCGGTGCCACGTGGCGACACGAGCTGATTGCCGCGACGGCAAGAAGAACCGCAGCGGCCTGGAGAAGAGACGCTTGAAGCACCGCAACCTTGTGAGAGCGCGCTGACCCAGGTTTCACGGCATTCCGCCGACAAAGCCGGGCGGCCTGGCGTTGGGCGAGAGCTCTTTGATGCCCTTGCCGTCGATGGTCAGGAAGAAGAGCGGCTTCTCTGCTTCGCGCTTCTCATTGAAGGTCGTCGGGCCGGTGGCGCCTTCGAATTTCCTCATCGTCGCGAGCGCTTCACGGAACGCTTCACGCGACGCGGGGCGCTGCTTGTCGAGGATGTTCTTGATCATCAGCGCGGAGTCATAGCCGGTGGCCTCGAGCAGAATCGGATCCCGATTCCCCTGTCCCTTGTACGCGTCGCGGTACGCGTTCACGAACCTCTTAGTCGCCGGGCGCGCGGAGTCGACGAAGAACCCGTCGACATAGATGGAGCAGATGACGAACTTCCCGCCGCGCTCCAACAACTCCGGCAGACCGCTCTGACCTTTTGGCGAGGTCCCCCACTGGTTGCTCCCCAGCAGCGTCACCGTCTTGATCTCCTTCCTGCCCGTGGTCTTTCGGATCTTGTCGACGTCCTTCTTGTCGCAAGAGTTGGTGATGATGTCTTCCACGGCCAGCGCTGGGGCGACCAGCGAGACGCGGCGCCACTCGTCCGGAATGAAGAGCGCGTCGAAGTCGACGACGGGGTCGAGCTGCGAGCGGATCTTCTCAATCGCCTTGCGCTTGCGGAACGCGTCGCCCGGGCCGCTCTGAATCTCGCGGTACTTCTCCAGGTAGTCCGCGCGATCGTCCAAATAGTAGCGGCCGACCAGCTTCTTCACCTCCGTGGTGAACGTGGTCTGGTCGTACTCGTAAGACTCCGCCGCGCGCATCGTCCCGCCACGGGTGGCGACCTCATCCCAGAACTCATTCGCCAACTCCACGCCATACGCGATGTTCGGGTAGAGCACGCCGAAGTTTTTGTACCCAAGCACGCGCGTCGCGTAGTCCGCGAGCGCCTTCGCCTGCGCGGACTGGGTGAGCATGTTGCGGAACACGTGCGGCCCAATGTCGGTGATCCCTTCCGCTCGGGAGAGGGTGAGGATGGGGACCTGCAGCTCCTCCGCGACCAGCGCCGCGCGCTTGGAGTCATCCGCCAGCAGCGGGCCCAGAATCGCCATCGCTCCGTCGTCGAACGCCAGCTCTTCGACTGCCTTACCCGCGAGGTTTACGTCGCCCTGCGAGTCCTTGACGATGACCTCGATGTCGCTGTTCTTGAGCGCGAGTTGGATGCCGCGCATCACCGTCTCGCCAAACTGCTTGTACTTGCCGGACATAGGCAGCACCACACCCAGCGTCTTTGGCTTCACCGTGGTCCGCCGGTTGGCACGCGCCTGCATCTCTTGCGCTTGCGCGGCGAAGGCGTGGTTCGGCGCCTCACGGAGGAAGATGTTCAGCGTCTCCTCGAGCCGCGTCCAATCGCGCAGGTGATAAAAGATGCGCGCGAGCTTGAAGGTGAGCACCGGCCACGCGGGATGCGTCACCGGAAGCTCGCGCTGCACCGTCGCGACATCAATGAACGGCGCTCGCCCTTCGACCAAGTCGGTCACGCGCAGCAACGCGTTCTGCTGCTCGTCTCGGGTCGTCGCGAACTCGTTAAGGCGCAGCGCCAGACGCAAGGCCTCCGCGTAGAGCTGAGCGCCTTCCGCTGCTCGAATCGCCTGCTCCGCGAGCGCGGTCTTCTGCGCCGGTTCGGCCTTGTCGATTATGGACGACAGCGTCTGGTACGCGTCGCGGTACGCGCGCAGCTCCAAAGCCGCCGCGCCCAGCTTCAGCTTCGCGTCGTCCGCCTTGTCGAAGAGCGGATTGTCGAAGAGCAGCTCATTGAACGACTTGCGCGCGTTCACGTAGTCGCCCGACTCGAAGAAGAGGACGCCGGCTTGATAGAGCGCCTCTTGGGCGGCGGTGGTCTCCGGATAGGCCTTCCGCACCGACAAGTAGGCATCCACCGCCTGCTGCTTGTTGGAGACCTCCGCCGTCTGGTTGGCGCGCTCCAGCGCTTGATCAGCGGCCGGATCCTGACGGGCCTTCACCCGTGGGCGCTCAAAGACGGTTCCATCCCCGTCTGGCCGCACTGTGGCCGAAGGCACGCAGCCGAAAACGACGGATCCGCCAGCAACAAGGAGAACGAGTGCGCGAGGCGTCATGGCCGACCCTGAATAGCAAAAGGCCTGCCGAGAATCCTTAAACACAACGTGTCAACCCCTGTGATTTGTGCCAGTTCCTTTGACCTGACCCGCAGCCCTCCGCTTTACTTCGACCCCTCGTGGATTTGCGCCGCCACAGCACCGCACTCACCATTGCACTCACCGCGTCGTTCGCGGTGTTTCTCTCTGTCCTTCCGCTCCCTTCCGCCCTCCGACCGCTGCCGTCGTTGCGCGACAAGGAGCTCAAGGACGCTCTCTCGGAGATGGTGTTTCCTAAGAAGCCCGTGGCCGCCGAGGACTTCCCCGGCGCGGCGGGCGGTGTCACCGAGGAAACTGGGGCGGCCGCGGAGATTGCGCTTCCAATAGCGGACCATGAGACGGGCGAGTGGGCGCGCACGGCGACGGGGCTCACCGAGGACGAGCTCCTTCACGCGAAGAAGCTGGAAGCGCTGGCGAAGCAAGTGGGCGCCAAGCACGTCGACATTGAACAGGCCTGCGGGTACTGGCGCGATCTCGAGTGCACCTACTC
>JBQTKE010000601.1:0-5958 GCA_052386435.1 Myxococcaceae bacterium | reverse complement strand
CAGCCAGCTGGCCATCTCGATTCTCAAGAAGTACCCCACCGCCCATGCTTTCGTCGGTCTGCGTCCGCGCGACCGGACGTGATCGAATCCGTGTCCTTCAAGGGGTCGGTGACGATCAAGAGCCCACCACAACGTGGGCGGGCTCCCGGAGGTGATGAAACTCAAGCTGGTGGAACCCTTGCGCGAGCTATTCAGGGACGAGGTGCGCGTGCTTGGCAAGGAGCTCGGCCTGCCCGACGAGATGGTCGCTATGGCAGGCCTTCGCCGTGCTCCTCCCGGTCCAGAGCGTGGGCGTGATGGGGGACGAGCGGACCTACGAGTAACACCGCGGTGCTTCGCGCGGTGACCAGCGTGGACGGGCTGACCGCGGACTGGGCGCGCTTGCCCTACGACGTGCTCGGGCGAATCTCTTCCCGAGTTATCAACGAGGTGCGCGGCATCAACCGGATGGTGTGCGACATCAGCTCGAAGCCGCCGGCGACGATCGAAGGGGAGTAGGGGAGTCGCGCAAAAACACCAAGGCCCCGACTCCTCGGTTCTTCGAGGAGCGGGGCCTTGAGCTCTTGAAACCGCTCTTCCCTACTTGATGAAGTACGGGGAGGTGACCTCGTTGATGCGAGCGAGGAGATCCTTCCCCAGCAACGCTTGATCGCTGGTGAGCGTGGCGATTTCGGCGGTCACCGCGGTCTTTGCCGCTTCGAGCTCTGCGTAGGCTGCCTGGGTCTGCATCTTCTTGAGGATGTCCACCCCTACCCGTCGGGCCGGGTAGCTGCGGATCTTGTCCGAGTTTTGAACCAGGGACCGGAGCTGAGCGCGAATCGCCGCATTGAGCGCCGGGTCGGTCGCGAGCGGATCGTTCACGAAGTCGCCGCGGTTGGCATCAGGATCGAGGTACAGCCGGCTCAGGACGATGCGCAGGAGCGCATCCGCGCGCGTGGCGTAGCCAGGAATCGCGGCCTTGGCCGGATCCACGGGAGCGCCCGGACCCGTCATCGCGATCTGGAACGCAGCCAGTCGCCGTGCCGGATCCGCATCAGCGCGGACGTACTTCAGCAGCCCGTTGATGGGCGGCAGGAAGTTCGACTTGGAGCTCAACAGCTCGTCCGCGCCCGCGACGTACGCGGGACCGTAGTACTCGTTCAGGGGGTCGGCGGTCTGATCGAACGTCGTGCAGTCGGGATCCACGCCCACATCGTCGTCCGTGCAGAAAGGTTGCGTCGGCAGGGTGCTGGAGAGACCGTAGAGGTACTTGATGGCCTCGACATCGTACGGGCCCGGCTTGTCGTGGGACACCGCGTCCAGATCGTCGATGTACTCCATGACGGAGCTCGAGGTCGGTACCACCGAGCCCTTGAAGTTGTGGCGCAAGCCGAGCGTGTGACCGATCTCGTGCACGAGCACGTGCGTGATGTAGCGCTCTACCTTCTGCTTCTTGGTCAGCTGCGCCGCGGCCGCGGTCGCCGACCGAGCCGACGCAGCGCCGGACTTGAGCGCGCGCAGATAATCCTGAGCGTGGCGCATGCAAAGCGTCTGGCCGCCGAGGGGACCCCAGCTGCCGATCAGCCCTTTGCTGGACGGCGCTGCGTCCGGAACGCCATTGGTCAGGTCGATCGGCGACTGCTCCTCGAACAGCTCATTGGCAGCCTCCAGCCACAGGGAGCTGAAGTAGACGCTCGCGCCGAGGATCTCGCCGTTGTTCGGGTTGCTGCGCCAGTTCGCGAACGCGAAACCAAAGTTCGTGTCCTGGTCGACGATGAGGAAGTTGACGTCGTCCGAGGCCGGAGAGTCGTTGGGGCCGGCGATGCGTGCCTGGAGCACCGGGAACCCGAACGCGTCGTTCCAGTTTTCGACGCCTGCCTTCACCGCGCCGACGATGTCGTACTGCTGGAAGCGCGGATCCGCCGCGAGCTTCAGCACATCGCGCGAGATCGTCCACACGATGGGCTTCATTCCCTGCTTGATGTTCCACTTCACGGCCGTCTGCGTGCCTGTGCTCTGGTTCTTGAGCAGCTTGAAGTCAGAACGGAAGTAGTGCTCGTGCTCGAAGCTCTGCTGCTCGGGCAACTCGGTGGGCACATAGCCAGCGCCGACCTGGTAGCGGCGGAGCGCAACACCGATCGTCCCCGAGTAGCGGAAGCTGTTGTACTCGAGCGATCCGTCATTTCGAGTGTTCGCCGCTTCGCCAGCACCCGTGAAGACCTGCTCGAACGTGACGCCATCCGCGATTTTGCGGAAATTCTGGCTGAACATCAGACTCACTTCGAAGCGGCTGTTGCGGCTGGGCGACGACAACCCATCCGAGACCGGACCGAATTGGTTCAGACCCGCCGACGGGTCGAACACGAGGTAATTGGCCGCATTCGGCAGCGTGGAGAATCCTCTGACGTCGACGATCGGGTACGCCTCGACGAGCCGCTCCGGATCCGCGGCGTCCGACGTGGCGGCGCGGTCATCGACATCGAACACGAACAGCTTGCCGTTCTGGACCCGGAAGCTGACCACGCGCGTTCCGAGCGTCTGGCCCGCCACGAACGTGCGCGGGAAGATCTGGCTCAGGTACGCGGAGAGAAACCACTTCTGGCCAAGCTCGTTCTTGTTGATGGCGATGTAGAACGACTCATTGGCGGCTGCGCTGGCAGGCAGCGCGTTGCTCTCCAAGGCCTGGGTGAGGGCGGACGAGTCGCTTCCAGTCATCTCGCGCGGCACGGCGACGAACGGACCCTCCAGCGCTTCCATCTGGCCGAGAAGGGCGTTCGATTCACCGCAACCCGTTCCCAACACAATCAGCGCCGCGACGGCTGCGCATCCAAACGACCTCAGTGAACGCATCTTCGTTTCGCTCCTGGCTTCGAGAGCGCAGCCGCACAGGCGGCCGCGGGAGGCGGACGATTCTCGATCCAGAGCTTTTGCGCGCGCGCGGGTCGCCGACCGGTCACCCGAGCGTGACGGGTCCACCCAGAGCACGGCTGCCTGGCCCCGTCGCGAGGACGGCCAGTACGAGTACCGCACCAAGCGCGGACCCGTCCTCGTCCTCTCCGCCTCGGCGCTGGTGAAGCGGTTGCTGGAGGTGGTGCCGCCGAGCGGGCCGCACCTCACCTGCTTCCACGGGGTTTTCGCACCGAACGCGGCTTTGCGTCCCCGTTCGGTCCGCTACACCAACCCAGCTCTCTGGTCGGCCGAAAAGATTCAACTCATTCTCAGCCAAATTCCTCCGGTCGATCCATGGGTTGCATGACGGCGCCGCGGGCGGCCCGAGAATGCTACCCGTGGTTTCCATGGTAGTAATCGGCCGTGCTCGAACGCTCTCAGAGATCGATGGCGGATGGTGATCGGCGTGTGCCGGACCAATATCGTCAGCAGACGATCGGCCAGGTTTAGTTCGAAGCGAAGGCCACGTTTCTTGCTGGCGCAGCTGGCCTTGTGATCGGCTTCGTCTGGCTGGGATTCTTCCATGGGGGCGACAAGGGCGCTCGATTTTGGCCTGTCGTTGCGCTCGCGGCTGTGAGTGCAGCCGTCGGCTTTCCGATCGATCTTATTCGCGCCAGGCGGCGCCTGAAGGAGCGACAGGCCACCGCGGCGGCGAGATGGGATCCCGTGGTCGCCGTCGGTGTTGTCGAACACGTTGTTGCTGAAGCGTTGCGAGGCATTCGCATTGATGACGAGGTTCTCAGCGGCGACCTGGACCAACTCGATCAACTTCTCGCCAGGGAAGAGAAGGCGAAACGCAGGCCTGCTCGTAGTCCAAGACCAAAGGCGCAGACGCCCCCGCGTCGAAGCTCGCTGATGAAGTAGAGCCGCTGGGCTTCTACAAATATCTCTCTGTAGACCAACTCGCCGACGCTAAAGCGGAGATCGACGAGAGCGCGTACGCATGTTTCCTGGGAGCCGGACGGGCTTTTGACGCTGACTGCGAGCGCTTGGCGGAGGGCGGGGTGAAGGATCTGCTCGATTACATGCGCTCCGCGCTCAAGGCCGAAGGATTTGAGTTCGGTAACGTCGAGCAATCATACGATCCGGAGAAGGGTGGCTACATTCTCACCATCGGCGCCGACCGGCACACGATGTGGAACGACAGCGAGGCGAAGAAGTCGTGGGAACTAACGACCACGCGAGCCGCCGGGCTGATCAATCAGTGGCTCACCAACTCGGGATCACACGAGCGAGTCCATCGATAGGCTTCGGTGACCCCATGACCGAAGACGCCACCAAGGGCGAGCTGATCCTCTACCAGACCGAGGACGGCCGAACTCGCATCGAGTGCCGGTTCGAGGGCGAGACCATTTGGCTCACGCAGACGCTGATCGCCGAGCTGTTTCAGAAGGATGTGCGGACGATCAACGAGCACCTCGTGAACATCTTCGACGAGGGCGAGCTCAGCCGAGAGGCAACCATCCGGAAACTCCGGATAGTTCGAACCGAAGGTAGCCGCGAGGTTGCGCGCGACATCGAGCACTACAACCTCGAAGCGATCCTGGCTGTCGGTTACCGCGTGCGCAGCCTCCGAGGCACGCAGTTTCGGCAGTGGGCTACCACGCGCTTGAGCGAGTACCTGGTGAAGGGCTTCACCATGGACGACGAGCGGCTCAAGAATCCGCCCGGTCCGGGTCAGCTCGCGACTACTTCGACGAACTGCTCGAGCGCATCCGGGAGATCCGCGCCTCAGAGCGCCGGTTCTACCAGAAGATCCTCGACATCTACGCGACCAGCGTCGACTACAAGTCCGACGCCGAGCTCTCGCAACGCTTCTTCGCGACGGTTCAAAATAAGATGCACTGGGCCACGCACGGCCACACGGCCGCGGAGATCGTCCATGCGCGGGCGGACGCGACCAAGCCCTTCATGGGAATGCAGAGCGCGCGCCCCGGCGGCACCGTGCGCAAGGAAGATGCCGCGATCCCGCGGACGCGGCCAAGACGAGGGCCGAGCGGGGAGTACGCCCGCTATCACGCACTTCTAGATGCGAAGCCTCGCGCCATCGACGCAGAGTTCGAAAGGGTGGCAAAGCAGCTGAAGAAGCCTGCGTTGCCAAAGGGTCCAAAGGGTAAGAAGGGGAAGAAGAGATGAGCGGCGGGCCCGCGGACGGCAGCTCTTTCCGAAATGGAAATAGCTCGCGGTCTGCCGGCCCCAGTACGAGTACCGCACCAAGCGCGGTCCCGTCCTCGTCCTCTCCGCCTCGGCGCTGGTGAAGCGGTTGCTCGCGGGTCATTTACCTGCTCCAACTTCAACGAGGGTAAACCAGGAGATTAATGCACCCACCATTCTACGGTGCAGCTTCAACTCGTCTTTCATCACCCCTCCCGGTGGTTGCCTCAGGGGGGGATGCTGAGGCATCCCCTCATGCGAGCGCGAAAATCTCATGCGAGCGCGAAAAATCCCATCGAACAATTTCTCGGCTGCGATCAGTTCGCCAAAGCGTCGCATCAACGGGCGTCGTGTCGGCGCAGGCAGCGGCTGCGCACGCACCAGTCGCGGCTTGCGCGCTTCGGGCTATCGAGTCTGGACCCAGACGATCCACGACGAGCTCACACCCAAGAACCGCCTTCTCCTCGGCGAGCCCTTTTTCCTGGGGCCACTTGACCCCTCAAGGCGCGTGATTTTTGTTGCGGTTGTGCCCGAACCGCATGACGCCTTGGTGAAGTGGCTCTTCACCCAACCTGAACGCGCGGCCGAAGAGTTGAAGGCTGTGCTCCCTTCCCCGCTCGTCACCGCGCTGGATTGGGCCACGCTCAAGGTCGTCCCCGGCAGCTTTGTCGATGAGTTGCTGCGTCAGCGCCATACCGACTTGTTGTTCTCCATCCAAACCAGCAACGCAGTTCCAATTCACCTCTACATCCTTTTCGAGCATCAGAGCGGCGTCGACGCCATGATGCCTTTTCGGTTGCTCTGCTACGTCACCCGAGTTTGGGAGCGGTGGCTGAAGGAAAACCCGAAGGCCAGGAGGCTGCCACCCGTCGTCTC
>JBQTKE010000600.1:0-11815 GCA_052386435.1 Myxococcaceae bacterium | reverse complement strand
GATCTCGCCCGTGCCACTCCCGACGTGCTGCCCGAGGCCGGTGAGCAGACCTGGACGCGAGGCATGGGGATGAAGGCCTGTCTCGCGGCGTGCCGCTTCGTGCTTCAGTCGACGACGACGCGCACAGTGGTGGATCCGTTCTGCGGCAAGGGCACGGCGCTCGCGGTGGCCAACGCGATGGGAATGGACGCGATCGGCGTGGAGCTGAGTAAGAAGCGCGCGCGCCAGGCTCGGAATCTGCTGGCTGAGGCGGGATGATCCGGTTCTACGAGGATGTGCTCCCGGAGAAGACGTTTGCGCGGTTGCTGCGACGGATTCGCGCGCTCAAGGCAGAACGACTCAAGCAGACGTATCAGACGACGTTCTGGTTCCCGTTGACGCAAGAGCCGACCAACGTGGTGGAGGCGTGCATTCCCCAAGTGCGCACGCGACTGCGGCCACGCGGAGTCATTGGCGTGGAGTGGTGGCTCTCGCGGATGCGCACCACCGACGTGCGCGTCGACTTTCATCAGGACCGAGATGAGAAGCTCGCGCTCGCGACGGGTAAGCTCTTGCATCCCAAGCTCACGTCAGTGTTGTTCCTGAACCGAGCCAAAGGCGGGCTTCTGGCGGTCACGGATTCACCGCCGTGTGAAGAGAATCCGTCCAAGGCACCCAACGACCTCGACTTCGAACTCGCCGCACCCAAGCCCAATCGACTGGTCGCGTTTGAGGGTCGACTCACCCACGGTGTCCTCGACGCGAACAATCAGATTCCAAATGGAAAGTTGCCCGGCGAGGGTCGCTTGCGATTGGCGATCATCCTCAACTGGTGGCACGTGCGGCCCACGGGCATCACGACGTTCGCGGACGCGAAGGGTTATCGTTCGCTGTCGCTCTAAAGACTGGCCACGCATCGCGGGCTGTTTTGATGAGCGCCTGATTGACGGGTTCACCTCTCGCGCCGCCCGTTCGGAGGCGGTGAGTCCACGGCGATCTCACTTATCACGTCGCGCCTGCGCTGGATTTCGAGTACGTGCCCCCTCGTGACGCTCCTTCGCGCGGCAGATTTGAAGCTCAGTTTTGGCAGTCGAACGGTTTTTGAGAACCTCACTCTCACGATCGAGCAGGGCGAACGGGTGGGGTTGGTCGGCGTCAACGGCTCCGGCAAGTCGTCGCTGATGAAGATCTTGGCCGGCGCGGCCACGCCTGACAGCGGCGAGCTGCAGCTTCGGCGCGGTGCCACGGTGACCTATCTGCCGCAAGAACCGGAGTTTCCTCCCGGCGCCACGATTGAGTCAGAGCTGACGGTTGCCCACGCTGCGCTTCGTGACGCGCTCGCTGAGCACGCGGCCCTCTCAAACCAGGTTTCAGAAGATCCCGCGAAACAGGCCAAGCAACTCACGGCGCTCTCCGACTTGTCCGACCGGATCGAACGTCTGGGTGGTTGGGACACCGAGCACCATGCGAAGACGTTGCTCGACCGGCTCGGCGTCAAGGATTGGGACCGACCCGTCGCGGAGCTATCGGGTGGAACGCGCAAACGGGTCGCGATCGCCCGCGCATTGCTGACGCGTCCCGAACTGTTGATGCTCGACGAACCCACCAACCACCTCGACGCCGACACCGTGGATTGGTTGGAGGACGAGCTGGACAAGCTGGAGGGGTCCCTCCTCCTGGTCACGCACGATCGCTACTTCTTGGACGGACTCGTCGATCGCATCGTGGAGGTTCAACCTGGGGCGGGGGTACGTTCCTTTCCCGGCAACTACCAGGCGTACCTCGAGCAGAAGCTGGTGGCCATCGAGGAAGCCCAGACGCAGCAGCACAAACGCGATCGTTGGATTGCGCAGGAAGTGGCGTGGCTCCGACGAGGACCGGAGGCGCGCCGCACCAAGAGCAAGGCACGCATCGACCGCGCTCGAAAGTTGATGGCGGAGAAGGGCTTCCAGCGTCCGAAGGCTGCCGCGCTGCAGTCGGTGTCGGCGCCGCGTCTGGGTCAGACAGTCCTGGAGGCGAAGCACGTGGCCAAGGCGTTCGGCGCGCGCCGTTTGTTCAACGACGCCAGCGCGATCGTCCAGCGCGGAGAGCGCATCGGAATCGTCGGCCCCAACGGAATTGGCAAGACGACCTTCCTCAAGGTTCTCCTCGGCGAGCTGCCGCCGGATCGCGGCGAGGTGGTGGTGGGGCAGCGCACGAAGATCGCTTACTACGATCAGGCGCGAGCGCAGTTGGATCCGGAATCCACGGTCTACGACGCGGCCTCCAACGGCGAGGACTACGTGGAGCTGGGCGAGAAGAAGATAGCCCTCCGCGACTACTTGGACGATCTGCTCTTCCCCGTGCCCATGCAGCGGATGCAGGTGAAGGCGCTCTCGGGTGGAGAGCGCAATCGACTCCTCCTGGCGCGGCTGTTTCTGGAAGGCGCGAACGTGCTCGTGCTCGACGAGCCCACTAACGATCTCGACATCGTCACTTTGAACATCCTCGAGCAGCTTCTGCTGGCCTTCACCGGCAGCGTGCTGTTGGTCACCCATGACCGCTACTTCCTCGACAAGGTCGCGACTTCGATTCTCGCCTTCGAAGGCGGCGGCCAAGTGGTTCGCTACGAAGGCAACTTCGAGATGTACCGGACGCTGAAGGCGCAGGCGGAGAAGGTGAGCTCGGGGAGAGCAGCGTCGGCCGCGACGACGAAGTCCGCCCCCGAGCCGGTCGCGTCCGCCAAGAAGCCCGCTAAACTCTCCTACAAGGATCAGCGCGAGCTGGACGGCATGGAGCAGACCATCGAGATGGCCGAGACGCGCAAAGCGGAGCTTGAAGCCGCGCTCGCGCAGCCGGACGTGTTCTCTCGAGCTTCCGAGGTCGCGAAGCTCAACGCGGAGTTGCAGGAAGCGGAGCAGCGCATCCAAACGCTCTACGCGCGCTGGCAGGAGCTGCAGAGCTTGGTGGCCGGCTAATGGTTCGCTGCTGAGGGTGAACGGCTAGTACGCTCTGGCGCGTGCGCGCAGAGCGCTGAGGTTCTCGGGCGGCATAGAGGCTGTGCCGAGCAGCCGGCCCGGCGCGATCTTGTCGCCGTGAAAGTCGCTGCCCGCGGTGGCCACCAGATCCAGCTCGCTCGCGATCTTCAGGTATTTCTCGCGCACGCTCGGGTTGTGGTCAGAGTGCAGGACTTCGACGCCTGAGAGCCCGGACTTCTTGAGGGCTTCCAGCTCAAAGCGTTCGATCTTGGAGACACCTGGGTGCGCCACTGTCGCCGCGCCGCCCGCGCGTTGGATGAGGCCGATCGCTTCTTCGCCCGAGATTTTGAACCGCTCCACGCAGCCGGGTTTTCCGTCCGCGAGAAAGCGATCGAACGCCTCTTTGGTGTCGCGGACCCAGCCCATCTCCATCAGCACTCGGGCGAGGTGAGGCCGGCCGAGGTTCGCGTCATCGCCCGCGATCTGCCGGACCATCTCCATCGTCACCGGGTAGCCCAGCGAAACCATCTTCGCGACCATCTGAATCATCCGCGTCTCGCGCTCGCCGCGGAGCTTCCTTGAGAACCCGGACAGCTCTTCGTCCGAGGGATCGAGGAAGTGACCGAGGATGTGAACCTCTCGCCGGTTCACGAAGGCGGAGAGCTCAATGCCGGGGATGACTCTCAGGCCCAGCGCCTGGGCCGCTTGGGTCGCCTCCGCCAGGCCGCCCACCGTGTCGTGATCCGTCACGGCGAGTTGAGTCACGCCCGCCGCGGCAGCAAGCCGAATGAGCTCGGTGGGGGAGTGCTGCCCGTCACTGGCTGTCGTGTGGGAGTGCAGATCAATCATCGTGAGGCCTTACGTACCGTTTGACGGGGTCAGGTTGAAAGCGTAGGGGCAAAGCTTTAGATTTCAAGGCGAATTGCCATGCAGCACCCATTTCGAATCTCTCGAAAAATTGAGTACGGCCTTCGCGCCATGATCTTTCTGGCCTCCATGCCAGAAGGACTGACCGTGCCTTTTCGAGAGATCGCCCGCCGCATGGAAGCGCCGCAAGAGTTCCTCGCGAAGATCCTCAAGACGTTGGCGCAGAAGAAGCTCGTGACCTCAGTGCGCGGGGCGAACGGCGGCTACCAGCTGACCAAGCACGCGTCTGAGATCTCGTTCCTCGACGTGATCGAAGCGGTGGAAGGCCCGGTCTCGATCAACGTCTGTCAGGACCCAGGCGCCTCCTGCAAGCTCTCGCCAACGTGCACCATGTATTCGGTGTGGAAGCTGGGACAGGACCGGATGCTCGAGGTCTATCGCAGCACCACGCTCGACAGCCTGGCGATGAAGCAAGGGCCGAGCGCGGGACTGCTGCCCGTCATCTCCGCCTGAACAAGGCAAGCCCGGCGTTGTTGTCGTCTCCTCGTTTCCTCCCAAGAGGACACTTAATTTTAAGCGCCAGTTTGGGAGGAAAGGCCGGAGGTCGAACTACTGAGTGAAGATTTTGAGCGAGACGCTCGAGGACGTTTGGCCTTCTTCGTCCTTCACGATCAGCGTCACCTGGTACTCGGCGGCGACGGCGGGATCCACGGTGAGCAGCGCGCTGCCATTCGGTGTGAAGACGAGATCGTTCTCCAGTGAGACGACTGCTGCATTCACGTTGTCCGGCTTTCTGAGGAGGCGGAACTGGTAGCTGTTGGCCGGTTTCGGAGCGCTACCGATGACCTCGTCGAAGCTGTCCTTGCCCCAAATGAGCAGTTGCTTCGGCGTTCCGGTCAGATCGCTCAACGGCACGGTGAAGTGGGTCTGCTTGCCGTTTGCGCAGGTGGTGTCGGTCGTCAGGCAGCCCTTGAGAACGGCGGTAGGCTTGGGATTGACGGGGGCTTTCGAGTACAGCTCCACCGACTTGACCCCGGGGTACGCCGGATCATTGGACTCAATTTTCAGGGTGCCGGGCGAATCCCCTCCGCTCGGGGGCTTGGTGTACTGCACGTCGAGACTGAGGCTGTCTCCCGCCGCGATGACCGTCCCGGGGGTGATGGTGGTGAGCAATTTGAACGCGCTTCCCTCCACGAAGACCTTGTCGAGCGTGAGCTCGCCCTGTCCGGGACGATTGCGAATGATGACCGGTTTGGTTGCGACCGTGGTTGTGGCATCACTGAAGTCGAGAAAAGTGGTGGGCACTGTCTCCATTCCTGGCGGCGTTCCGCCACGAAGCTGTACCGACTTTGCTCCTGCGGATTTGCCCATCGACGTCGCTGCGATGTTCAAGTGGTTGACCACTAAGGTCTCCCCAGTCGCGTGGCTGACGTCGAATGAGTACTCCGCTCCCACGTCCAGCGTCATCCCTTGCGGGCTGTTGACGATGGAGAAGCGTGATCCGGCCTTCTCCAGCGTGACGCTGTCGATCTGCACTGGGGTCACGCCCAGGTTCGTCAGGACCATTCGCGCCTTGTTCGGGTCCTTCGCCGTGTTACCGCAGGTGTCCTTCGGATCGGAGAAATCGCAGTAGACAGGGGTGATGTCGATCGCGGGGACAGCCGCGTCGCCGGAGAGCGTGACCAGCAGTTCGGGCGTGGCGGGATCGTTCGTCGTTACCTTCAACAGCGCGAGGCGGCTGTCGTCTCCGGGGGCACCGCTGGTGGGCGCGAACTCCACCTCAACCTCAAGTTGATCGTCGCCCATCGAGGTGAGCAGAACGGGCTCGGACGAGGTTGGGGCGATGGAAGGAGCTCTGACCGCGAAGTCGATTCGATCCGGAGTCGACGGATGCGCTCCAATCTGGACTCCGGCGATCTTCAGTGCCGGGCATCCGGAGTTCTTCAGGCGAAGCTTGAGCCGGCTGGTCTCCTCGTAGAACGTCACCGGATAGGCCAGCGTGCACGACGCGCCCTCGGCGCAATCCGCGAACTCCGTCCCTCCTACCGAGACTTGCCGGGTCACTTTGAGCGTGGGCGTAGCGGGCAGGTCCTTCCCGGCACCTTGCAGGGCAATCGTGATCGGCTCGGTGTCATCCGAACCATCGTCGAGGGTCAGCGTCGCGTTGGATTCACCGGCCCGCTTCGGCGCGTAGCGAACGGGGAGCTCGGCCTGAGAGCTGGGCCCCAGGTTGGCGGGGAGGTCCACCACGGTGAACTCGTCCCTCTGGGGACCCGTGATCACCGTGGTCAGCGCGGCGTTGGCGCGTCCAGAGTTTGTCAGCTTCAGCACCTTCTGATCCGGAAACACATCCGCCACAGGCTTGCCCGAGTCATCCAGCTGCGGGCAGGTCGCGAAGGAGACCGCTTCCGTGTCCACGGCGACATCCGGGACGGCGGGGGGCGCACCGCAACGACACCCATAGGCGGTGAGTAGAGCTAACGGAAGGGCGAAGCGGACGAGGACTCTGGAGAACGCGTTCCACACGGGAAGCTCCTGGAAGGGCGGAGAACCTACCTGTTTTCGCCCCGGCGGAGGTATATCCCCGGCCCCCATGGCCCAAGCAACGTCCTCCAAAAAGAGCCTTCGTGGCTCGTACGAAAAATCGCGCAAGGTAGATCCCCGACCCATCACCGGCAAAGAGTCCGCCGCGGAGCTGCTCGAGCACGCCTTCTCCGCGTACGTCGGCCGGCAGGAGCGCACCGCGTTCGAGCTGATGAAGCGCTCGATGCAAGAGCAGCACTCGCTCTTCCTGACCCTCTCCGGCGCGATGACCCCCGCTGGGCTGCACCAGAGCTGTCTCATCCCGCTCATCGAGTCCGGGATGATCTCTTCGCTCACCACGACGGGCGCGAACCTCTACCACGACGCGCATCGCATCATCGGCCACGCGATCCGAGAGGTGAATCCGAACGCTGGCGACTTGGCGCTTCGACTGGCGCGAATCATCCGCATCTACGACTTGGGCTTCTGGGAGGAGGCGCTGCTCGACACCGACCGCCTCTTCTCCGCGATCATCCGCGGAAAGGAGTTTCAGAAGAAGATGACCACGCCGGAGTTCCACTTCCTGCTCGGCAAGTCCATCTTCCGGATGGAGAAGCAGCTGGGTGTGAAGCAGCCCTCGCTCTTGTCGACTTGCTACAAACACGCCGTCCCGATCTTCGTCGGCGCGGTCCAGGATGGATCGATCTTCCTCAACGTCGTGAAGCTCAAGCGCCTGTTGGGGGATGAGTTCAAGTTCGAGATCGACATCAACGACGACGTCTACGCGATGGCGGCGCTGCAGCACTACTGCCGGCACAACTTCTCCAAGAAGCTGAGCATCTGGATCCTCGGCGGCGGGGTGCCCAAGAACTACACGCTGCAGGGTGAGCCCATGCTCGATCAGATCCTCAACGTTCCCACCTCGGGCTTCGACATCGACGTGCAGTTCTGCGTCGACCCCGTCGACAACGGCGCGCTCTCCTCGTGTCCCGCGGGCGAAGGCCATACGTGGGGCAAGGTCTCTGTCGAAGCCGTCGAGTCAGGATCTGTCTACGTGCACTGCGACGTGACCGCGGTCTTCCCGTGGCTCACCCATGCGCTGCTCGCCGAGAAGGGGCTGCGCCGTAAACCGCTGCGCTTGATGGACGTGCTGGACGACGCCGTGAAGTTCTTGGACAAAGATGTCGCCAAGCAGCGCAAGGGCTTGCTGAAGACGATCGACTTCGAAGGCGCCGGTTCGCCGGACAAGCAGCGGTTGCCGGATCAACACGTTCGTTGATCAGAGCGTGTTGTCGCGCGACCGGCGGGGCAGGACGTCACTGACGTGGCTAGGGTTTCCGCGAGGCCACCCATGTCGGACCGGCTCACCTTGAGGAGTGAAGCGATGACTCAGACCCCCACTGGCGTTGAGATGACGGTGCAGACCGAGCCACAGTTCAAGGCCACACTTCGCCACGGTCCCTCGGGCGCGCAGATCTCAACCGAGGCTCCCAAAGACAACGGTGGGACCGGCATGTCCTTCTCGCCGACGGATCTCGTCGGAGCCGCGCTCGCCTCGTGCGCGCTGACAACCATGGCGCTGGCCGCCACGAGAGAGAACGTTCCGTTCGGTACCGCGACCGCGACCGTCGAGAAGCGCATGGTGCAGAACCCGCGGCGAATTGGCGAGCTGGTCCTACAGATCGTGATGCCACGCGAGCTCCCAAAGGACCAACGAGCACATTTCGAGGAGATCGCCCGCGGCTGCCCCGTGGCGCGAAGTCTTCACGCTGAGCTCAGCGCTCCGATGGAGTTCCAGTATCCCGGAGCCTGACTCGATACAGACTTCTCGAATTGTACACAGCTCCTCACCTCTTCGAGGTCGCCTAAGTCCCCGTCGTGATCTTCGCCTTCGCTTCGTTCGCGGGCACCAGCCGGAGCTGTCCGCTGGAGCTGTGGAACTTCGCGTCCACTTCACGCTCCAGATACGTGTAGCCGGCCAGACCATCTTCGTAGGCGCGCAAGAGCTGACGTGCTTCGTCCAACGTGATGCGTCCTTTACGGAGCGCGTCCTCGGTGAACTTTCGCATCCGGTGAACCAGGTCGTCGCGGTTGTACGCGACGTAGTTCAGCACCTCGGTCACCGTGTCGCCGGCGACGACGTTGTCGATCAGGTAACCCCCGTTGGGGCCGATCGAGACCTGCACGGCGTGGGTGTCGCCGAAGAGGTTGTGCAAGTCGCCCAAAATTTCCTGGTACGCGCCGACGAGGAAGATGCCCAGATAATAGTCGTCGTTGTTGGGGGCGTGGACTTCCAGCACGTCCTTCACTTCGCGGCGATCGATGAAGTGATCGATCTTCCCGTCCGAGTCGCAGGTGATGTCCGCGAGCACGCAGCGCCGGGTGGGGCGCTCACTGAGGCGGTGAATCGGCATCACCGGGAAGAGCTGATCAATCGCCCACGAGTCGGGCAAAGACTGAAACACGGAGAAGTTGCAGAAATACGTGTCCGAGAGCAGGCGCTCCAGGGCTTCCAGCTCTTCCGGCATCTCGTCCAGCTCGCGCGCGATGCGCTGAATCTTCACGCAGAGCGCCCAGAAGAGGTTCTCCGCGAGCACGCGCTGATCCAGCGTGAGGTGCCCCAGGGAGAAGAGGGAGAGGCACTCTTCCTTGTACTCAGTGGCGTCGTGGTACGCTTCGAGCACGTTCTTGCGGGTGACGTCGCGGTACGTGGAGAAGAGGTTCTTCACCACCTGCGGGACATTCTCCGGCAGCGTTTCCGGAACCGCGTGCGCGTCGAACTCGCTCACGCCCAAGACTTCCGTCACCAACACCGCGTGGTGGGCGACGATGGCGCGCCCACTCTCGGAGACGAGGATGGGGTGCGGCACCTTCATGGCGTCGCACGACTCCATGATCGAAAAGACAACGTCGTTCGCGTACTCCTCGGTCGTGTAGTTCATCGACGATGAGAAGTTCGTCTGCGAACCGTCGTAGTCCACGCCCAGTCCGCCTCCGACGTCGAGGTATTTGAGCGGTGCGCCCAGCCGGTGGACCTCAGTGTAGAACCGTCCCGCCTCACGCAGCGCGGTCTTGAGGTTTCGGATGTTGGAGATCTGGCTGCCCAGATGGAAGTGCAGGAGCTCGAAGGTCTCGAACAGCCCCGCTTCCTTCATGAACGCGATCGAGTCCATTAGCTCCGAGCTGGAGAGGCCGAACTTGGAGCGATCTCCACCGGACGCTTCCCACTTGCCCGCGCCGCGCGACGACAAACGAACGCGCATGCCGAGACGAGGACGGATCCCGGTGCGGAGCGCGACTTCAGCGATGAGCGGGAGCTCGGACGGCTTCTCGACGACCATCACCACCTTGCGTCCCAGCTTCGACGCGAAGAGCGCGGTTTCGACGTACTCTTCGTCCTTGTATCCGTTGCAGATGATCAACGCCTCTTCGTCCTCGAGGAGCGCCATCACCGCGAGCAGCTCCGGCTTCGAACCCGCCTCCAACCCGTACGAGTACTGACGACCGGTGTCGACGATCGTCTCGGCGACGTAGCGGTGCTGGTTGACCTTGATCGGGTAGACCCCGCGATACAGGCCTTTGTAGCCGTGCTCCCCGATCGCCTTCTTGAAGGCCTCGTTGAGGTGGATGACCCGGTTGCGCAAGACGTCCGTGAAGCGGATCAACACCGGAAGCCCAATGCCGCGGCGGCGAACCTCGTCGACCAACTCCTTCAAGTCGACGCTGTTACCCGCGGGGCCGTCCGGATGGATGTTGACGTTGCCTTTGTCGTTGATGCCGAAGTAGCCGGCTCCCCAGTTGCGGATCGAATACGTCTCGAGTGCGTCTGCGACGGTCCAGCGCTGTTGCGACGGGGGCGTAGGCATCTTTGGGCTCGAAGCTCCTGTGACATGAGGCGAATTCGCGCAGGCTACTAGCGGGATTCAGTTTGTCATTCAACAACGACAACCCCTCAAGCGACCAGGCGGGCTCAGTAGGTGGCGCGGACGGATTTCAGCGGGCGGAAGGCGTCCCAACCTTTCGCTCAGATGACGTCACCCTGACTGCGCTTCGGCAACCGCGGCTTCGAGCTTCTCAGCGGATTCAGGATCCGAGATCAGGTCCATCACGGCATCGCTCTTGAGCAGCTCACGGTAGTCGCCGGTCTCGGCCGCCTTCTTCACCTTGGGATCCTCGAGCAACTTCCTGAACCGCGGATCTTTCCGAAGCGCGGCATACGCGGGAGCAGTCTTCACCTTCGCGAGCCGCTCGGGATTCGCCGTGGCCTGAGAGAGCGCGACGACATCCTTGACCGCGCGAAACTGAGTCATCTCGAAGAAGTTGTAACGCCTAGCAAAAGCGAAGGCCTTGGAGCCGCCGTGTGCGACACCTATTCGCTGCCCAGCGATCTGAACGTGATCTTCAATGAACGTCATGCCCGAGACGATCAGGTAGCAGACCACCGCGACCTTGCTGCCACCCACCAGAAATCCCAGCGGCCGGTCCATGCTCTTCTGCTCTGGAGAGTCGCCCTCGAGCAGCTTGCGGATGATCGCGGCACTCGCCCAGCGCCCCACGAACATCACTGTGGTGAAGACCAGCAAGGTCCCCACAAGCGTTCCGACGATCCTCGGCGCGGCCATCGCTTGCGACAGACGAGGGGCCAGCATCGTTCCCAACGGACGCGCGAGCGCATAGGCCGCGATCATCGCGACGACCTGACCGACCTGCCTCGCTACGCCGGAGATCGCACCCAGCGCGGCGAAAAGTAGAATCGCTCCGAGGATGACAAGGTCGACGGTCAATGTCCGTGCACCGTAGAAAAGCTGCGGCCTCTTTGCGAGCGGAGAGGGGCTCGCGCAAGTCAGCCAGCGCAGGATCAAAAAAGGAAGAGGGAGGCGCCCGTCACCATCAGTGACCCACCCGCGGCCCTTCGCGCAGTCGGTGCGAAGAATTGTCCCGCGAGAGGAGACTCTCCTTGGCGGATCAGCGAATCTTGAAGCTGTCGCCTGCGGCCTTCGAGGCGTCGTTGATCTTGGTCTGCGACTCGAGGAGCTTTTCTTTGTAGCGCGGGTTCGACGGCTCGAAGGTGAGCGCCATCTTGAAGTTGCGCTCCGCTCCCGCCCAGCGACCTGCTTGAAACTCCGCAAGGCCGGTCGCGTAGAACTGTCGGCCCTTGGGTGTGGTGCCGATCTGCTCTTCGGCTTCCTTTTTTGCCTGCTGCTTGGTCTCGGCTTCGGACGTTTCGGTGAAACGGATCTTCTGAGCGCGGTCTGCACCCGCGATGTCGACCACATACTTGCGACGCTTCTGATCATCGCGAAGCACGGCGTACGCCTCGGTGACGCGCTTGTAGACGTCGTTAACGCGCGCTTTCAGCTCTGGATCATTGAGCTGGTAGAAGCGGTCCGGGTGGTAGGTTCGGCTCTCGCTGTAGAACGACTTCTTGATCTCCGCGGGCGTCGCTTCTGGCGTGAGCTTGAGAAGTTGGAAGTAATCGAGCTCGTTCA
>JBQTKE010000599.1:0-3341 GCA_052386435.1 Myxococcaceae bacterium | reverse complement strand
ATCTCAACTTCCGAACCCGGCAACGCTTCACGAATGCGTTGCGCGAGCGTCTGCGGATCCAACATCTTTAGTGCACTCCCTTGCTGGAGAACAGCATGGCGGGATCTACACCCATCCCGCGCAGCGTGCTGTCCCAAAGAACGTCCGAGTCACCTTCGAGTACCGGGGTAGCCGCGGCCTCGGTGAAGAGCCAGGAGCCTTCGGCGATCTCCTTCTCGAGCTGCTGTGGTCCCCAGCCGGCGTAGCCGAGGCAGAAGCGGAGCCGCGCGGTCTGGTCTTCGAGCAACGGCGCCAGTGCGTCCAGCGTCAGGCTGAGAAAGAGTCCCGGGAGGATCTCGTGTTTCTCGTCGAGCGATCTGCAGTCGTGGAGGACGAAGCCGCGGTTCGGCTCGACCGGTCCGCCAACGTAAACAGCGTCTGGTTCGCGCAGCCGCGAGATCCCCATCGACTGACCTTTGGCGAGGTCTTTCAGCGTCACTGGCGAGGCCCGGTTCAGCACCAGCCCCATCGCACCGGTTGAACTGTGCTCCAGCATCAGCACCACGCTGTGATGGAAGTTGGGATCTCCCAGACGCGGCATGGCGATCAGGAATCCGGGGGCCAAATTCTTCACGGGAGCGAGAGCATCCAGCCGTGCAAGCCGATCTGCAACCGCTTGCTCGCGAAGTGCAGCTCAGTGCCAGTCGCGACGAGGCGACTGCAGCGCTTGCGATAGTTTTTCAGGGGAGATCGGTTTTCCGATGAACAGGTCAGCGCCCAGTCCTTTGCACCGACGGGCCATGGCGGTGTCGGAGAGCGCGCTCATGCCGATCAGCATTGCGTCGGGGAACCGCTCACGCAGCTTGGCCATCAGGGTCACGCCGCTTTGGCCCGGGAGGAAAACATCGACCAGGGCGGCATCGGGCCTTCGCGAGCGAATGGCGAACTCAGCCTCTTCGGCGCTGCCCACCGGAATCGCGCGGTAGCCCCACATGGAGAGCATCTCGACCATCAGCTCTCGGTTCGCGGGGTCGTCTTCTACGACCAACACGCTCTTGCGGATGCGGTCAGCGGCCTTCCGCGAATCGCTGCTCTCTCGCTGAGCAACCGACGAAGCTTGGGTTGTCTCCGGAGCGACGGCTGAATCGTGGGCGCGCATAAAGTCTCAACAGGTCGCAAGAAAGCGTGTTCTTGAATTAACCCTTCTCGCCCAACGTGCATTTCTCGACGGACCGGTTCCTTGAGGGATCGAGCAGCGGGCGGGCGGTTCTACGCTCGCCCCAATTGTCGACTCCGTACTCCGCGCGCCGCGAGCGTGGCGCCCAGCACGATCAGGACAAGCAAGCCCCACGCAGGCAGCACGACCCGGCTTCCGCCTTTGTAGATAAGCGCGGCGTAACTGGTGCCGAGGTAGCGACCGAGCGACATAGGCTCCATTCGCGCGATGCCGAAAAAGCTCACGGTGGACTCGGCAAGGATGGCCGCGGGGACGCGCGAGAGAAAGATGGACAGCGCGTAGGCGCGGAGACTCGGCCAGAGGTGCACTCGCAGCAAGTGCAGGCGCCCTCCTCCCAGCGCCTTCGCCGCGGTCACGAACTCGAGCTGCTCCAGCGTGGCGAGTCGGTTGCGCAGCATTCGCGAAGGACCCGCCCAGCCGACGAGCGACAGTGAGAGGATCATCAACGGCACGGGGCCCATTCGAAACCGCGGGTCGAGATCCCCCAGCGACTGCCCTGCGAACTGGATAACCATCAGAACCAGGACGTCCGGCAGCGAGAAGAAGGCGTCGGAGATGCGCATGCTCCAGCGCTCGAAGAGACCGCCGAACGTGCGCGCCGTCACGGCGACCAGAAGCCCGAGCGTGGTGGCCAGCCCACCTGCAGCCAAGCCGACGCCGAGAGAAACCCAAAGTCCACCGAACGCCAACTCGCAGACTGTCTGATCGGGACGTAGAACGTCTTTACCGAAGAGGCAGTGGTCCGCGGGAATCTCCGGCCAGAGCACGCTCAGCGCGAAGCTCCCTCCCCAGAGCGTTGCCAGCAGTACGCCTCCGAACCAGCCCGCCTTCATGCGTCCCTCGCGCGCGGATCCGCGATCAAACGGGCAATCTCCACGACCAGCCCAACGACGACGAGCAGCGACGCGAAGACGGTCGTGGCGACGACGACCACCGCGACCTGTTTCTGCAGCACGGCGGCCACGTAGAGCTGACCGAAGTACGGAAGACCGAAGACTCGCTCCGCGGCGAAGGATCCGGCGAGCAGTGACGTCGCGACAGGTCCAATCGAATCGAGCAACGCGGGTACGACGTTCGGCAGCACATGCCGGCGGAACGTTGTCCCCCTCGATAGCCCCTTGCCCAGCGCGGTCCGCACGTAGTCGCGCGCGAGCTCGGTCTTGAGCGAGTCGGTCAGCAAAGTCCCCAGCAAGACGCCGGGCCAAACGGAGATGACGAGTGCCGCGGCGAGCTCGGGTAGGAAGTGGCCGGTCTCCACCACAGCGGGCGCGAGCAACAACGCGGGAATGAACACGGGCGTCCCGAAGGCGACCGCCGAGACCACCTCGGCGCCCGCGGAGCCGCCCGTTTGCCGGGCTCGCACGGTCGCGTAGAGGAATGCCCAGATCAACGCCAACACCAGCGCGACGAGGCCGACGCTCACGCTTCCCGAGAGCTTGAGCAGAAGCTCGTCGCCGGTCACGCCCTGCGACGAAGTGCCCAATCGCTCACCGCGAACCAGCTTCTGCCACGGGCGCAGGAAGCCGAATGGCTCGCCAATACCCAGGTCGCGCCGGTACGACGCCATGAGCTCGGACGAAAGCTGCCGCTTCTGTTCGTTCTCGGTCACCAGCGGCAGCGATGCCATCAAGTAGTACGAGGCCAGCGCCACAATCGGCACGAGGAGCAACTGGCGCGACACGCGTGAGAGGACAATGCGGATCACTGCTTCAACCTGAGCTCACGCAGCGACAAGAAGTTGAACGGATCCACTCCAAGGCCGACCAACGTCGGGCGCGCTCGGAAGTATCGATCCGGGTGATAGAGCGGAATCAGCGCAATCCCCTCGGACAGCAGCACCTTCTCCGCCTGCGCGTACTCACCGCCGTCCTCCACCGGCGAGGCGTCACCTTTCCCAAGCAGCTTCTCGAAACGCGAAATCAACGCGCCGTCGTCGAGGTGCTCCCAACCGGTGTAGTTGTTTCCTGTCCGCTCGAAGAACGTGAAGAAGGTGTTGGGGTGCGCGTAGTCCGCGCCAATGCGCCTCAGGTAGAGGTCGTGCGCGCGGTTACCGTCGGGAGAGAGGCGCGACAACTCGCTTGAGAAATCCGATCGCGGTTCCAAGATCTCGTTGAGGCCGATCTTC
>JBQTKE010000598.1:0-2162 GCA_052386435.1 Myxococcaceae bacterium | reverse complement strand
GACTTTTCCGACGACGCCCGGGACATCTTTGTTGTGGATGGAGATGAGGTGGCCCTGGGGAACCGCCTCGATGTCGAACTGGTTGACCCGGGTAATGCGCGGATCGCGGCGGCCGAAGACGGTGCCTTCCACTGTGACGTCGGTCTTGCCGCGGATCTTGATCGACAGCGACGACGCGAAGTCCTCGTGCTCGCCGCGACGCTGCTCGAGCAGCTTGATCCCGCGGTCCTTCGCCAGCTGCGGCGCGCTGACCTCGTTGACGCTCTCGCCCGCGACTTGAGAGAGCAGCCCCTTGAGGACCTGCACCGTGATCGGCTTGATCGGGTGCTGGTTCACGTCGCCCGCGACGTTCACCTCCACCGCGGTGATTCCTTCGGGCGCCATCTGACCGGCGAGCGATCCCAAGCGGTGCGCCAAGTTCAGCCAGGGGCCCAGCGCTTCGAGCACTTCGCGCGACACGGACGGAACGTTTACCGCGTTGCGGATGGTGTTCTGGCAGAGGTATTCCACCATCTGTTCCGCGAGCGCCGTGGCGACATTCTGCTGCGCTTCTTCGGTGGACGCGCCCAGGTGCGGGGTGCAGATGAAGTTGTCCAACTTGAGCAACGGGTTGTCCGGACTCACAGGCTCGGTCGCGAACACGTCGAGCGCGGCGCCACCCAGGTGACCGGACTTAAGCGCTTCCGCGAGCGCCTCTTCGTCGACGATGCCGCCGCGCGCGCAGTTGATGAGGAACGCGCCCTTCTTCATCTTCGCCAGCGCATCCTTGTTGACCAAATTCTTGGTCTGCTCGGTGAGCGGGACGTGAATCGAGACGTAGTCCGCCTGACGGTAGACGTCGTCGATCGAGACGAGATCGCAGCCCAGCCGCTTCGCCGCCTCCGCGGAGATGAACGGGTCGTACGCGATGACCTTCATCTTCATCGCCAGACAGCGCTCCACGACGACGGAGCCAATGTTGCCGATGCCGATCACGCCCAGCGTCTTGTTGAAGAGCTCGCGCCCCTGAAACTTCTTTTTCTCCCACTTGCCGTTGCGAATGCTCGCGGTGGCCTGAGGGATGTGGCGCGAGATCGACATCATCATCGCGATGGTCAGCTCCGCCACGGTGATGGTGTTTCCACCCGGGGTGTTCATCACCACGACGCCACGCTTGTTCGCCGCGTCCAGGTCGATGTTGTCCACGCCCACGCCGGCGCGGCCGATCACCTTGAGCTTCTTGCCTGCTTCGATGATCTCCGCGTTCACCTTGGTGGCGCTGCGCACCGCGAGCGCCTCGTACTCGCCGATGATCGCCTTGAGCTCTGGCGGCTTGAGGCCGACCTTCACGTCCACAGAGAGGCCACTGCCTTTTTTCAGGATCTCCACGCCGTCCGCGGAGAGGTCGTCAGCCACCAACACCTTCATAGGTCCGTCCCTTTTTCGATTTGCGCAACGAGTCAAAAAATTCGCGGCGGAGTTAATAGTGCACCCGGTACCGGGTCAACTGCCTTGACGCTCCGCACCGGGGCGCGGACACTCGCCGGCTTTTGGAAGGACGAACCCTCCCCATGCGCGCGCACCGAGGATTTCTCATGGCGGGATGTGCGCTGCTGCTTGGCGCCAACGCCCAAGCCAGTCGCTCGCTGGTGGTCGAGATCCAGCCTGGCTCGGCCCGACCGGGCGAAATCGTTCTCTTCAAGGTCCGTGGCCAGAAGGAGCTGCCCATTGGAAAGGTCGGAACGCGCAACCTGACGTTTTATCCGCACGCTGGACGTCACGAGGCCATGACCGGACTCTCCGTGGATCTCAAGCCGGGGCCGCTTGCCTTCGCGCTGACACTGGGCGCGGGACCCAAGGCGAAGAAGCTCGAAGGGACCATCGACATCATCGACCCCGCCTTCCCCGCGCGAGAGCTCAAGGTCGACAACAAGTTCATTGAGCCTCCTGTGGCAGTGAAGAAGCAGATCCAGGAGGATCGAGCCGCGTTCGCGAAGGCTTTCGATCAGCCGTTCTTTCCGCGCATGTTCGAAAACAACTTCGGGTGGCCGCGGAGCTCGGTGGTCACCGCGCGCTTCGGTGATCGCCGGACCTTCAACGGCAAGCTCGCCAGTCAGCACTTCGGCGTCGATCTCAACGGCCGCACGGGCGAGCCGATCTTCGCGTCCAACGACGGCACAGTG
>JBQTKE010000597.1:0-2104 GCA_052386435.1 Myxococcaceae bacterium | reverse complement strand
TGAAGATCAAGCCCGACTCCAAGCTCGTCTCCCTCGCTCTCGAAGCCCCTGCTCCCGGTTCTATGTCCACCAACGCGCTTCCCCTGACCGCCGCTGCTTCTCCGTTCACCAACAGCGACGGCACGCCGGTCAGCTGCGCGTCGGCGCCGGGCAACGCAGGTTCCTTCGCGTGGGTGCTCTCCGGGCTGGCCTTCATCGGTCTGCTCGGCCGTCGCAGCCGCCGCTCCGCGGTGACCGGCGCCAGCAAGAACCTGCTCAGCCTGGGCGTGGTGGTGTTGACCGCCGCGCTTGTCTCTGGCTGCACGGGTGACGCGGCGTCCATCGGCAAGGGTAAGGGCAACGGCACGGGTGGGGGCACCGGTAGCGGGACCGCTGGCGACCCGAACATCGTCAACAACGGCACCCCGGGCTCTGGCTCAGGTGCTGGCGCGGGCGGTGCGCTGCCTCAGAACAAGGCGCTCTTCGAATCCACCGTTCAGCCGATTCTCCGCAACACGGCGACCGCGAAGTGCTCCGTCTGCCACGTCCCTGGCACGGTCTCTTCCGTCTCGTTCCTGGCGGCGGCACCGGCGAACGACTACACCACCATCACCAGCTACGCGAACGTGGTCGGGACGTTTGAGAAGGCGAAGGCGCCCATCATGATTCCGCCCCCGGCGTTCCACGCGTCGGTTCAGTTCGGACCGAACGACCTGACGACGATCGGCGCTTGGTTGGACGCGGAGTACGCGGCGCGCAGCGCGACCGGCAACAACCCCACCACGGGCCCGGGCGCAGTCGTGAAGCAGATGCTCTCCAAGTTCTCCGGCTGCATGGATGAAGCGACCTGGAACGCGGAGAAGGTCGGTCAGGCGTGGGCGCAGCTGAACACGAACGAAGGCACCTGCAACGCCTGCCACGTGAACGGCGAGGCGATGTTCATCGCGTCGGAAGATTCGGCCCGTATGTTCAAGGTCGTCTCCAGCCACCCCTCGTTCATCAAGCAGTTCTTCTCGGTGAACGTGACGGATCCGGCGAACCCGAAGATGGAGGTCAACCTCTCCCGCGTCAACAACGCGCTGGCGAACCAAGGTCTCCAAGTTCAGCACCCGCGTCTGCAGAACGGCATCCTCCCTCAGGTGTTGGGGGGCGGTCAGCAGGTCACCCCGGCTGACAACAACGCCACCAAGGCGCTGCAGCGGTTCTTCGATGCGACAATGGTGAAAATGAACGCCGGCACCTGCGGCACCGCGCGCATCAAGCCGTAGACAAGCCGAGGTTTGAAAATAGTGGCCCAGCGGTGGATGCTCTCACCGCTGGGCTTTTTCTTTGTCCAGCGTTCTTCCCCTGAGGAGACAACGCTTGAAGAAGATCCTTCGTGCTGCAGCACTCTCTGCCGTGCTCAGTGGAATTGCCGCCTGTGGACCTGGTGGTGGCGGGAGCGGAACGGACGCCGGCAGCCCGGGCGACGGCGGCATGGGAACGGTGGGCTTCATGCAAGCCTGCAATCAGGACTCTGACTGCGAGACCAACATCTGCCTGACGTACGCGGGCAAGGGCACCAAGCTCTGTACCCGCGCCTGCACCATGGCGGACGCAGCGACGACCTGCCCGCCGCCGTCCACTGGCTGCAACAACATGTTCCGCTGTAAGGCACCCTAAGGGGCCCGCGCAGCGGAATCGACGCGGTGAGATCAGGGCGCTGCACCACGGAGCGGTCAGCTCGATCGCATGCCTACGTTCATCGAGGTGGAGGCCGGACCAACGGCACGAGCTCCGTCTTGCCCTCAATGACCGCCACCAGCTTGGCCAGGAAGAGGGGCGAGTGGAAGCACTCCAGACGGCCGCGGATAAACCCGATCAGCAGCCTCTCCGTTGAGCGGTTCTACGCCAATCACGCGCGTACCGAAGGCGTTCAGAGAAACAAGAATTGAAATATCATCAATTAACTTTTATAGTACCCAACCATTTGGATTAAGAGGGAAATTTACCCACATCTGAAGGCTCAGAGCGGCGAAATGAATCCGGGCTCTACCTCATCACCGGCTCGCAGAAGTTCCAGTTGATGCAGGGTGTGGGCGAGAGCCTGGCTGGTCGGGTCTCATTGGGTGAGCTCCATTCGTTG
>JBQTKE010000596.1:0-6785 GCA_052386435.1 Myxococcaceae bacterium | reverse complement strand
GCGCCGTGCGCACTGTCCTGATGCATCGAGGCGAGCGCGATCCCGTTGTTGACCAAACCGACGGCGTGGCCGAATTCGTGAACCAACGTGGATTGCTCGACAGAGCGCTCGGTGTTGGGAGCGAATACCGATTGCGTGCTGCGAATCACCGGCTTGAACATCGCCACCACGCCGGTGTTGCCAAGCGAAACCCCGAGCACATTTTCGCGCGGACCCGTGTCATCGCGGAAATAGCCATCCAGCCAAAGGAAGTAAAAGCTGGCCGCGTTCGAAGTGTTGAAGGTCCCCCGGTGCGTACCCGCCAGAGTGAGAATTCGATCAGCGGTGAAGTCCGACCCGGAGATATTCCCCAGCGCCTCCATCTCTGACAGCTGCGAGGGGATGATCAACGTCTTGTTCTGCCCCTCGAAGAGCTTGGCCGCGTTGGCCCGAAACAACTGCCAGGTGTCGCCTCCTCCGAAGATGCTGTTCGGTCCGGTGTACGGCTCCGCGCCTTCCGCGTAGTCAACCTCTAGAACGACCTGAGTGATCTCCGCGCTGAACAGCTGCGCGGGAGCCGGCTGGACTACGGCGTCGGAAGGGCCGCTCGGGTTTCCGCAAGCAAGAAGGAAGCAAGTCGATAGGAGGTAGAACCGGCGCATCAAGGAATCCTGTCCGGTCCGGGCGTTAGGCTCAAGCACGTTGTCTCTCGGAAGCGGGACTCCGTGAGGAACGGAGCAAACCTCCGGCTACAGGTCAATCCTTGCGAGCGGGACCGTGAGGATTGAAGGGATCGTCACGAGCCGAAGCTCCTTCGCTCTCATCTCCCAGCTCCAGCGCATCTGTTACTTGTGGCTCACGCGCAGTGGGAGTTGCCTCGCGAGGAAACCCTACAGGCCCTCACGGACGAATGGCGTTCCTTGCTCACGGGATGCTGAATGCTTCCAAGTGGAGGCGATCCCCTACGCCAAACGATCCAAACTTAAAGCGGTTTCAAAACGATCGGTGTTCTAGAAGGTCCACCCGATGGCGCACCCGAAGAGCGGTCCGGAACCGTGTCTGAGAACAATTCCTGACCGGATCCAGTCGGTCAGCTCTCCGTCGCTGACGTAGAGGGGGCCGGTGGCAAGTGAGTAACCGCCTTCCAAGCGAAAGGTCAGTCCGAACGAGGCAATCCATTCGAGTCCGCCGACCGCCTGGAGGTGGAGATTGGGCTCGATGTCATAGGCCAGTAGGGGCGCATCGAACCCCGCGTCTCTCCAGGAACCGCGCTCGTACCCTTCAGCGAGCATCAGGCCGCCGCCGATGAAAGGCGTGAACGCGTGCTTGAGGATGTTCCACCGCGCGCGCAACCCCACGGTCGCTCCGCCCGTTCCCGCGCCGACCCCCACCGCGACGGAGACTTCGGGCCGTGCGTGGTACGTGAGTGAAACGCCACCAACACCGGTGATGTTCTTAAACCCGCCTTCGAGGGCAATGCCCAAGCGGCGTTTCTGTCGTCGCGGAACATCGTCACCCTCCGCGTGTGCAGAGAACGAGAGCACCAACAGCGCGAAGACCGCCGCGGCGTGCTTCACAGAAGCTCCCACGAGCCGCCCGCCCCGATGGTTACGTTGAACTCTCGCGTCTTCAAGCGGTACGAAACCGACGAATAGCCGTCGAAGTAGAAAGTGTCAGTCACTTGGAAGCGCACCAGCGGCAGGGAATACAGACCCAAGCTCTGGACGCTGCCCAAGGCGATCGCGGGATCCGACTCATCCGGAGACGCGCGGGTGCCGACTTTGCCATTGCGGATCACGGTGTCGCTCAAGCGAATGCCAAGGTTCACCGCAAACTGCGAGGTGAAGGCACGCGAGAAGCCCACGCTCCCTGAGAGGCGCCAGGTCTTCGGCCACGCAGGGTTGGGGAACAGCGACACCACGCTGTCCATGGTAAGCGCCGCGTTGATCGATCTCTCCGATGTGGACCACAGGCGCACGCCGGTGCCGCCGACGTAGGAAAAGTCTGCTCCGAATTCGCCGCCGCTGGAGGAGGGCTGCAGATCGGTGAGGCCGCCGTAGATCAACGTCTCCACCTCTCCGCGTTGACCAATCCGGTAGGTAAACGCGGGTAAGGGGAAACTCCATTGCAAGCGGTCGGTGATTCCAAAGAGTGTGTTGCCGAAGAACTTCAGGTGGCTGAGTCCTCCGTTCAGGCCGCCGTTCGGACCTTCGCGGTCGGAGTAAAGCGCGCCAAAACGCAGTCGCCAGGAACCTGACGGAAGCGAGGTTCGCAGCACCCCCACTTCATCCGGACCCTTGGACGAGAGCCGAGCCAAGTGCACAGGTTCGAGCGACCGCTCATCCACCTCGCCCGAAGCGCCGGACGAAACACTGAACGCATAGGTGTAGAGGTCGAGCGGGGTGGTGCGTCGGACAAGGTAACGGCCCACGGGCAACGCCAGTTGAAACTCTCTCTTGCCAGAGTCCGTCTGCAGCAGCACGACGCCCGAATCCAAGTCGACCAAGGTGAGTGGGCCTTCACGCTGACGAATACGAATGACGCTTCGGCTCTTTCCAATTCGCGCCAGAGCCAGATCGCTGCGGCCGTGCAGATTGAAGTCGAAGCTGGGATTTTGCGCTGCGCCCGCGAAGACACTGGAATCGCGAACGGTGTGCTCGCGCGCGTAGGTGAAAGCTTCGACCAGCGACACCTGTTGATCGCTGGAGACATCCGCCGCTCCGCGAAGTCCCGCAACCAAGTGGTGCGTGAAAAAGGATCCACCGAGCGCATCCGCTTCGTGCGCGTCCTCCGAACCGGAGCTGGAGGCGACCAGCGCCGAGCCTTCGGTGGAAAGCTCGAACGGGGGTTCCCATTCGAGCCCCGGTGCGGGCTTCAGTCCCTTGGTGCGGGTCCAGGTGCCGCCTCGGCAGGCGTCGAGAATGCCGAGCCGGACCGTGGCGACGCCCGAGTCCAAGCGCCGCTTGAGCTCGGAAAGGGCGAGCGCTCGTCCGGAAGGGTAGAGCGAAGTCTCATCCCCGTGACCTGAGTAATAGAAAACCAGCAGCGTTTCGCCGCCGCTTCCCTTGAGCTTTTGAATGGCTTCGTCGAGCGTCGTCAATACCGCTTGGGGTTCAGGGTCGAGCAGCAAAGCAACATCGTCCGAGCCGAACTCGCCGACTTCGCGCAACACGGCAGCCATGCGTCGTGCGTCGGAGTGCGCGTAACGAAGCGCCATCCGACCGGGCGCCGCGCCGTTGGCTCCGACAATGACCGCCACACGCTTCGCTGACCCTGCCCATGCAACAGGGGCCTGCAGAAGGAAACTGAGGAGCAGAATCCGTTTCACGGCCCCGCTGCTTTGGGGAGAACCAGCTCCACCGTGAAGTCTTTGCTGAAGAGCGACTGCCAGGTCCAGGGCGCCGCCGAGAAGGTCACGCGCAACAGTTCGGGGCCCGAGGCGTCATCCAGAACCCACGTGTCGCTGAAGACGGGGGTCTTTCCATCCAAGGCTGCGCTCCAAAGCTCTGCGCCGTCTGAGCTCAGCACGCGAACCCGGCGAAAACCACTCGCTCGTGTGCGGAGGCGAATCGCGTCTCCTGAGCGCAGCGGCGTTCCGCTTTCCCAGAGGAACGCGGCTTCGTGCTCGCGTTTCACAAAGACGTCGACTTGAGGAGTGCCTTTGGTTCGAAAGCCACCGTCGTCTTGAGGAAGGCTGCGAACGCTGACCACGGCGACGAGCGCTGCCGCGAAGACGGCGGTCACTTGCCACGCGGCGAATCTCGGGATCGGACGCGGAGCAGGTCGTTGCGCTCGAACACGCAAGGCGTCCGGAAGGGTTGCTCCTCTCGACACTTCTGCCAGGTGGACACTGCAACGGTCGCAGGTTTGAACGTGCGCTTCGACCTCTGCACTGCGTTCTCCCAACAGGTGGTGTCGGTCCAAGGTGAGGAGAGAGGGATGGTCAGAGTTCATGAGCTCAGGTCCTCCGCGGCGTGGACATCAAAGCGCTGCAAGAGTCGTCGCACCGTTCGCTCGGAGACGCCGAGAACGCCCGCAATCTCCCGCTGATCCAGCCCGTCTAAGCGGTTCAGGACCGCCGCTGAAAGTTCTTCACTGCTGCACGCTCCAGCGATTCTCGCCAGCCGTTGCTGCGCGGCGATGCGTGCTTCCAAGTTGTGGCTCTCTTCCGATTGAGGCGGCGAATACGCTTCCCGCACCCGCTGCCGTCTCAGGCGATCCACCGCGAGGCGCGTGCTCGCGCGGTAGATCCAGGCACCCAACTCATCCGGACGTTCAAGCAGATGCGGAACGGTTTGCCACAGCCGGATGAAAGTCTCCTGCGCGATGTCCAGCGCTTCGGACTCGCTTCCCAACATGCGTCGGCACTTGGCCGCGATGACTGGGAAGCAACGGCTGTAAGCAGCGGCGAGCGGATCTTCGGTCATAGAGTCGGACAGTTGTGGCTATCGCCAGTAGAGATCGACCGTGGCGATCACTTTTCCGAACGACTGCACGAGGAAGATGCCGGGTTGATTCCGGTAGCCGACGCCCAACCGCAGGTGGGCCTGGTCGCTGAAGGTGAGGTCACGGCCGACCAACAAACTCCAGGCGCTGATGTCATCGCGGGTAACGCTCCCGACGCGAGGAAGGGTTGACCCCTCGAGTCTGACCGTCTGTGAGTCCGTGCTCAGCAGCGGGAGTTTTCCTTGGAGGTACCAAGCGCCCTTGGAGTCGTAGCGGACAAGCGTCATCTCCGAGCCCACAATGATTCCCTTCTGACTCACGCCCGTGGTGGCTGAAGTGGCGAGGTCCACGGAGTTGTAGAGGAAGCTTCCTGCAACGTTGATCTCCCAAGTTCTGACCAAAGGAACGGTCAGACGCAGCTCAGCCGGCACGTAGAAGATGTTGCTCCCCCTCGAGAGCAGCGGAACCAAGGGTGACCAGTAGCCACCCACTTGGACTGCGGCGGAGGCCTCGGGCAGTCTCAGGAACTGCCACTTTGCGGTGAGGTTGAGAATGCTGACGGTGTCCGCCGCGAGCTCCGTGGAGAGCTGAAAGCCCGGGAAGAAAAAGCCGCGGGCGTACTTGCCCAGGACGTGCCACTCGCGTTCGCCGGGATTCATCGCGTCCGCGCTGATGTCGAGCATCCGGTTGCGCTCGGTGGTTTGCGTTCGCGCGGGAGCGGTGTCGGAAAGCTCGCCTTCCGGTTGGGCGGCAAGCAGCGAGGTCAACAACAGGGGCAACAAGGTGGGCAGCGTCATTTGCCACCTCCCAGAGGGAACAACAGCGTGAGGCCTGCAAGCAGGTCGATTCGGTTCGGGCGCCAGAGAACGTCAACGCCTGTGCGGAGAATGATGGATCGAATGTGCGCGTCGAAGCCGACGCCGGCGCTCGCTCCAGGAACCAACGTGGTTTGGTTGTAGAGCGTGGCGCCGTTCTCTTTGAACTGCGTGAGCGTGAGTTGCGCCGCCGGGCCGAGCGCCAAATAGAAAGCGTGCGCGCCGACGGGAAGGGCCAACTCAGGCCGCAGCTGCAGGTGGTGATAATGCGAGAACGACGTCACCACCGGCCCTGTCGCCAGGAACGAGAAGTCGTAATCCAACGTCAGTCGCACCACCCGCGTGAAGCGCCGAGTCACGGTGCCACGAATGTCCAGCGTCGGGGTGCGGCTGCCGCTGGCTTGGTCGCGAATGTACGCGCCGGCGCCCACACCTGCGGCCCACGGTGCATCGGAGGTCTCGGCCAGAGCGGGGGCGGTGAGCAACACAACAAGAAGGAGCGACTTCATGGCGCACCTCCGCAGGCAGGAAGCGCAAGCGGCGCGAGACGCTCCACGAAGACTTGGCACGTGGAGGGGCGCAGGGACGTCGGCACCGATTCGACCCAGGTATTGGCAAAACCAGCGAACTCGCCTTTGCGTCCGGAGGCGCCGAAGCGGGTCAACGCGGTGAGCGTGGTGTCCAGCAAGGCTTCCATAGACGCGGAAGAGATTTCGCCCGAGGCGTCCTTCGGCCACGATTCGTAAATCGCACGCGCCAAGAAGGAACCGTGGCGGTGGGGGTCGACGCCACTGAGGACTGAGGTCGCAGCCCGCAGCTCTGCGTAGTCAGCGTCGGTGTAGTTGAGAGGAACGGACAGGTCGCGATCGACGAAGTCGACAGAGTCGCGGATGAAGTCCGGATCTCCCGTCGCCGCGAGACCGAAGAGGTCCGCGACGCCTTCATGCACCGCACTGATGGGAACCGTCTGATTCGCCTGATCGAAGCCATCCGGGTTGATCAATTGGTGAATGACGGAGTGACCGAACTCGTGTGAGAGGACGCCGTAGTTGAGCAACAGCGGACGGCCTTGCAGCATGTAATTGGGCAGCACCAAGAACACGTTGTGGACGAAGTCGTACGCAGCGTTGTCCATCAGCTGCGAACGCGCGTCCCCGCTGATCACCGTCTCGAGGTGCGGGTTCATGAAAACTTGGATGCGCTGCTGAGGAAGGTAGCCGCGGGACCGGACCAGGGTCGCCACGGAATCGAGTCCCTTGTAGACACTGGCTGCATAAAGATCCTGCATCTGCGCGGGTTGCACGACGCCGTTTGCGTCTTGCGTGAACTCCAAGGCGAAGGTTCTTCCGCGGTCGACCGTGAGCTCAGGGTTGAGCGCGCCCGTCAATCCGACGGAGTAACCGCCGCCGCTGCGGAATTCGATGTCTCGCCCGCGCAGGGCATAGAGAGACTCCAAATTCTCCAAGGGCGTGACCTGCACGGTATTCCTACGCGTGGTCGGGTCGAAGGCTGAGGCATAGGCCGGGACACTGCCGCTGCGATCCG
>JBQTKE010000595.1:0-2816 GCA_052386435.1 Myxococcaceae bacterium | reverse complement strand
GGCGATCCTCATTTACGTCGCCGTCCGGTTAGACTTTAAATTTGGTCCGGGCGCGCTCATGGCGATGCTCCACGACGTGGTAATGGTGGCCGGCTACTACTTGGTCACTCGTCGCGAGTTCAACCTCACGTCGATCGCCGTGCTGCTGACCATCCTTGGTTACTCGATCAACGACACCATCGTGATCTACGACCGAATTCGCGAAGAGATGGTGCGGTTCAACGGCAAGCCGCTGCCGGAGATCATCAACATCGCGGTCAACGACACGCTCTCTCGAACCATCCTGACGTCTGGCGTGACCGCGCTCTCGTTGGTCGGTCTGCTCATCTTCGGCGTCGGCGAAATCTTCGACTTCGCGGCCGCTATGTTGGTGGGCATCGTGGTCGGAACGTACTCGTCCGTGTACATCGCCAGCCCGCTGACCATCTGGCTGGATGAGCGTGCTGCGGCGAAGAACCGTCACCACGGCGGGAACATGAAGGCGAAGCCCGTCTAAGCGCGCTTAACGCCTCGCCGTAAAAGACAAGCCCCCGGCGATCAGATTCGCTCGCGGGCTTTGTCACGTCTTGGGTGACTCTGGTGCGATGAGAAGCGCGGCTCGGTTGCGGACGAGGCTGAGAGCCAGCGGCAATGACATGCGGGCGGCACGCGCTGAACTCCGCGGCGATGAAGTGCGGGGGGAACGCTGTATTGCGCTGACCCCGCCCACTGGGCGGCTCGGGCGTCTTGCTTCGGTTGCTCTAGATCTAGAAGCGCCCGCCGATGGAGGCGGTGACGTCGACGAGGCCACCAAAGTTCGGTGCGTTCTGTGCGAAGTCTTCGTCGAGCAGGAAGCGGTAGCCGCCGCGCACGCCGGCGGTCAGGGCGCCCAGGTTGAACTCGAGGCCGGTCATCAACGGGATCTCCTCCATAAGGTCGTTTCGGAGCGTGTTGGAGGCTCCGAAGGTACTCACATAGGTAGCGCCGATTCCGCTGCCCACGAAGGGGCGAACTCGGGTGAGGAGCGGGAGTCCCAGCTTGATGAGCGCGGTCCCTCCGTTCCGGTACAGCCCAGCGCCGGCTTCAGCCGCGGCGACGTGGCGCGAACCGTCGTAGCCGAGCTCAAACCCAATGATTTGCCAGGGCTGCATGTTGAGGACGACGCCGTAGGCAGGGCCTGCCTGTGCCGCGCTTTTCAGCCCCCCGGTGAAGGTCCCCACGCCGCCTTTCACGAAGACATTGAAGTCTCCCTGAACGTTCCCTTTTCGATCGCGGGGGAGGGCGAGGGCGCCGGTGGTGGTAATCAAGGCGAGGGCAGTGAGCAGCTTGGTCATGGTCATTTCTCCGGAAGGATTTCTTGGGAGAGATGATGGGCACTGTGGCTCGCTCGGTCAGCCCTTGCGCATTGGCTGGTCGGCCGTTAGCCTGGATTTTCACGCCAGGAGTAGTGGTAACGCCCAGGCTCATTGCGGGCAGTCAGGCGATCTCGATTCGCAAATTGCGGCCACCCCACAGGGGATGGGAGTGGGCTGGCTGATGAGGCCAGCGTCGATGAGGATGGGGTTGTGGGCACGGCGGGACAGCTGGACGAGCTCGCCGTAACGCGTCTTCCAGAACTCGACGAAGCGCAGGACTTCGTCCGCTTCCTCACCCTTACGGATATCGGCATTCGAGTAGCAGAACACCTGCCCATCGGCGTCCTGGGCAAAGAAGGCCAACACAGCCTTTCGCCTTTGGCTGCGCCGAGGCACGTAGTGCTTCTCCACGAACGGGTCTTCCCCGAAGTAGGAGATGGAGTGGAAGTCCAGATTGAACGAGGAAGCGTCAATGAGCTTCTCGGTCTTGAGCCGTTGGACCCATGTCCCCAGGAGGTCGGCGATCGCCTTGCGGCCGAGCCGCGACGAGTACTGCGAGAGGAAGGTGGACTTCGGGATGGAGTTCAGCCCGGCTGCGAGTGCGACTCCCGGGTCGAAGACGAGATCCATGCCATGGCTTCGCCGACTCTTCCCAAGCAACTTCAAGATGAGGGCAGAGCGCACCGCACAAGGCGCAGGAACCATCTTGCTGCCCGGGAATCGGCACTTGGAGACAAGCTCATCGATGCCGAGCTGGGCGAAAAGCGGCAAGAATAGAAAGAGCCCGCCAGCACGCGTCGTAAATTTCTGAGGGGTGAGCGAGAACTCACGAACGTCGGCGATGGCGTCAGCTGCAGCTGACACCTCACCTGCACGTGCTGGTACCCGAAGGGCTGTGGAGCGCGTCCGACTTCATGGCGCTGCCCCCACCGCAAACCGAGGAGGTGGAGGGCTATTCTCCGCAGGGTACTGCGTCAGCTGGCGAAGGACTTCGAGGGGATGGAGGTGGGCTGGCCGGAGGATGGGCTGGAGGGACTGCAGGCGCAAGCGGCCCAGCACAGGCTGCCCCTGCCGGAGGAGCCCCGCAAAGCGCGGGGGCGTGTGGCGGTGCTGGAGGGCTTCTCGCTGCACGCCGACACGGCGGTCCATGCGAACGACAGAGAAGGGTTGGCCCGCCTGTGCGGTTACGGAAGTCGTGGCCCCTTGTCTCTGGAGCGTCTCTCCCGTCGCGAGGACGGCCAGTACGAGTACCGCACCAAGCGCGGTCCCGTCCTCGTCCTCTCCGCCTCGGCGCTGGTGAAGAGGTTGCTGGCGGTGGTGCCGCCGAGCGGGACGCACCTCACCTGCTTCCACGGGGTTTTCGCACCGAACGCGGCTTTGCGTCCCCTCGTGGTCCTCAAGCCGCCAGCGCTCCTTGCGACTCCCGTCTTGAGAACGAGCCGTGAGCGCGTGAGCCTGCTCCGTCCCCCAAGGCTGGACTGG
>JBQTKE010000594.1:0-4681 GCA_052386435.1 Myxococcaceae bacterium | reverse complement strand
CGGAGGCGCTGCGTTCGCTCTTCCTGTCCGGCGCGCTGAATTGGATCTTGGCCTGGTTTGAGGTGAGCCCGCAGGTGATGGCGCAGCGGGTGGATCAGCTGCGAATGCCCATCTACGGCATCTTGCTCATCATCCTGATGCTGACCCGTCCTCAGGGTCTCTTCGGCACCAAGGAGATCTGGGACACCTTCCCGCGCTGGTTCTCGCGCCGTCGCAAGGTGGCGGCATGATCACCGGTCCGGCGCTGCAGGCCAAGTCGGTGAGCATCCAGTTCGGTGGTCTGCGCGCGCTGAACAACTTCAATCTCGAAATCTCGACCGGAGATCTGAAGGGGCTGATCGGCCCGAACGGGGCGGGGAAGACCACCGCGTTCAACGCCCTCACTGGCGTGTACAGCCCGACCTCTGGCGACGTGAACGTGGGTGGCGTGCGCGTGAATGGTCGCAAGCCGCATCAGATCAACCGCCGCGGACTCGCGAGAACGTTTCAGAACATCCGCCTCTTCAAGTCCCTCACCGCCTTGGACAACGTGAAGGTCGCGTGCCTCTCCGACGAGCGTCCAATTTTCTCCGCGGAGCGCGTGCAGAACGCCACGCCGTTCGCGAGCAACCTCTTGGACGCGGTGAACAACTACGCCGACTGGTGGCGGGCGATCTTGCTCACCCCGGGGTTTCAGAACGAAGAGATCTCCCTCACTCGCAAAGCAGAGGAGCTGCTGTCGGTGATGGGGCTCTCGCACCGTCGCGATGAAGAAGCGCGCAACTTGCCCTACGGCGAACAGCGCCGGCTGGAGATCGCGCGAGCGCTGGGAACCAAGCCCAAGGTGTTGCTGCTGGACGAACCCGCGGCTGGGATGAACACGCGTGAGAAAGCGGACCTGATGGTGTTGATCCGCAGGCTGCGCGATCAGTTCTCGCTCGGCATCCTCCTCATCGAACACGACATGAAGTTGGTGATGGGAATCTGCGAAGAGATCACCGTGCTGGACCACGGCGAGACCATCGCGAAGGGAACGCCGGAGCAAGTTCGTCAGAACCCAAAGGTGATCGAGGCGTACCTGGGCGATTCGTACCTCGAATCACAGGGCCTTGCGAAGCCAGGAGCGACCCCATGAACACCGTGGGAGGTCCCAGACCCGAACGCATGCCGCTGCTGACCGTGGAGAACCTGCACGTCACCTACGGCGCGATCCAAGCGCTGCGCGGCGTCGAGCTCTCCGTGGGCCAGGGCGAAGTCGTGGCGTTGATCGGAGCGAACGGAGCAGGGAAGACGAGCACGCTGAGGGCGGTGAGCGGAATGCTCAAGCCTGTCTCGGGGAAGATCCGTCTCGGCGCCGAAGACATCGCGGGCCTCAAGGCGAACACCCTGGTGCCAAAGGGGATGGCCCACGCGCCGGAAGGGCGAGGTATCTTCCTGAACCTCTCCGTGCAGGAGAACTTGGAGCTGGGGGCCTACCTGCGCCGAGACACCGCGGAGATTCTGAAGGACACCGAAGAATGCTTCACCCTCTTCCCGGTGCTGAAGGAACGCCGCCGTCAGCTCGCGGGAACCCTGTCGGGAGGAGAGCAGCAGATGCTCGCCATCTCGCGCTCGCTGATGAGCCGCCCCAAGCTGCTCCTGCTCGATGAACCGTCGCTCGGCCTCGCGCCGCAGGTGATCGAGACCATCTTCAGAATCCTGAAGGACGTGAACGCCAAGGGCGTCTCCATCCTGCTCGTGGAGCAGAACGCTCACCTCGCGCTGTCGATGGCCCACTACGGCTACGTGCTGGAAACCGGAGAAGTCGTGATGGCTGGAGAGGGCAAAGCCCTGCTCGCCAGCCCCGAAGTCCGCCGTGCCTACTTAGGCGAGTAGCCGTGTAACGCTACAGCCGTTCGCCGTCACCGTCGCCCGGGTAGACCGTCGCCGAACGCGCAGGCGAACGCGATCCGCCGCCGCCGCAGAACACAGCAAGGTCGAGTATGGCTCCATCGAGCGGGTCTGACCCTCTCCCAGCTGGCGACATCGCCTGCTCGCATCAGGGGGCGACGGGCCGTCCCTTCCGCCCCAGCAGCTGCAGCAACAAGCTCAAGCCCACCACGAGCGCGCAGCCGATCACGTTGAACCAGAGGTAGCCGATCGTCCCGGTGAAGAAGAGCGTGAACACCGTCGCCTGCGAGATGAGCGCGGCGACGAAGACCGCGGAGGCGCCCACGCGCTTGAAGAAGAACGCGACGAGGAACAGCCCCAAGACGGTGCCGTAGAACAGTGAGCCCAAAATGTTCACTGCCTGAATCAAGTTGTCCAGGAGCGAGGCGAAACTGGCGAAGCCGATCGCGACGAGCCCCCAGAACAGGGTGAAGCCCTTCGACGCGAGCAACACCTGTCGATCGCTCGCGTCCGGTCGCCACAGCCGTTTGTAGAAGTCGACCGTCGTCGTCGCTCCCAGCGCACTCAGCTCGCCCGCGATTGAGCTCATCGCCGCGGCGAGGATGACCGCGATCAGCAGACCCAACAGCCCGCCAGACATCCAGCGCTTCACGAAGTGAATGAAGATGTAGTCCGAGTCCTTGGTCTCAACACCCGGCAGCGCGCGCAACACGCTGGCCTTGGCGTCGGCGCGCAGAGCGCTGGCCTGCTTCGCCAGCTCCGGAAGCGAAGCACGGGCTGACCGCATCCCTTCGACATCTCCACTCGCCTTCGCCGCTAGAAAGAGGTCGATCCGCTCGCGCTTCGTCTGCTGCGTCTGCTGCCACTTGGGCTCCAGCGACGCCAGCTCCGCGCCCTTTCCAGAGGCTTCCACCCGACGTTGCAGCGACTCGTTGAAGAGCAGGGGCGGCGGGGTGAATTGGTAAAAGACGAAGACGAGAATTCCCACGCTCAGAATCAAGAACTGCATGGGGATCTTGAGCACGCCGTTGAAGAGCAGCCCCAGCCGACTCTCGGTGACCGAGCGTCCGCCCAAGTAGCGGCCGACTTGCGATTGATCCGTGCCGAAGTAGGAGAGCGCCAAGAAGAAGCCGCCGGTGATGCCCGACCAGAAGTTGTAGCGATCGTTCAGCTTGAAATCGAAGTTCACCGCGTTGACTCGGCCGAACGCCCCCGCGACATCCAGAGCGTCGCCGAAGGAAACGTTGGGCGGCAGCCGCCAGAAGGTGACCAGCCCGGCGACGATCATTCCGCCCATCATCACCACCATCTGCTGCTTCTGCGTCTGCGAGACGGTGCGTGCGCCGCCGGTGACGGTGTAGAGAATGACCACCGCGCCCAGAATTCCCACGGTCGACTCCAGCGGCCAACCCAGAATGCTGGAGAGGATGATCGCCGGGGCATAGAGCGTGATGCCGGAGGCGAGCCCACGCTGAACAAGGAACAGCGAAGCGCCGAGCAGCCGCGTCTTCAGATCAAAGCGCGACTCCAAATACTCGTACGCAGTGAGGACGCGCAGCCGGTAGTAGATGGGAACGAAGACCGCGCTGATCAGCACCATCGCCAGCGGCAGCCCGAAATAGAACTGCACGAAGCGATAGCCATCTTCGTACGCCTGGCCCGGCACGGAGAGAAAGGTGATTGCACTGGCCTGCGTGGCCATCACCGACAGCCCGATCGTGGTCCAGCGCACGTCCCGTGAGCCGCGAAGAAAGCTCTCCGCTGTCTGCGCGCCGCGGGTCCGCCACACGCCCCAGCCAATGATGAAGCCCGTCGTACCGAGCGCGACCAACCAATCGACGGGCGTCATGAATACGCCCGGGTGAGCGCGTAGAACGCGGTCACCAGCACCGCGAACGTGCCCAGTATCAGCAGGTAGATGTTCCGCCACGAGCCGAGCAGCGGGGGCGCGTCATCCATCTCCGGACGAGGGTCGAGATCGGCCATGGCTTAGAGCGCGAGCAGGTTGGCGAAGAGCCGATACGCGCCGGGAACGCCCGCGGGGAGCTGCCGGAAGAACGACAGCCCGGTGTACACGAAGACCCCTTTGCCGTGTTTGGCGACCAGCAGCGCGCCTTGCAGGGGGGCCTCACCGGGATCGTTCAGTGAGAGGACCGCGCGGTACTTCGGATCCCAGGTCGAAGCGAAGTAGAGCCCTCGTTCCTGCACCCAGCCTTCGTAATCCGCCGCGGTGAGGTGATTGGGCTTGAGCAACAGCGCGTCATCCGGCGCGAGCGCGTTCATCGCCGCGGTCTCGTCGGTCACGCGATCGCGGCCGATCTCCAACGGGTAAGGGCCGAAGGGAACCTTGAGCGGGCCGACGCGGCTGTTGGTGTTGTATTGCACGATGAGGCGCCCCCCTTGCTCCACGTAGCGCAAGAGCGGCTCGCGGTGCACCGCCAGCCGCTCGTTCGCGTTGAACGCGCGCACGCCCACGACGATCGCGTCGAAGCGGTTGAGGCTCTCAATGACGATGCGCTCTTCGGGGATGACCGAGACCTCGTAGCCCACCGCGACCAAGCTCTCCGCGACGCGATCGCCCGCGCCGGGGATGTAGCCGATGCGCCGCCCTTTGCTGGTGAGGGTGAGCGGCACCAACGCCACCTCCGCTGATTCGCGCACGGTGAGCGGAGGGACGTGGTCGTAGCGGACCCTGCGCGCGCGGAAGGTCTCCGCGTTGTCGATGCGAATCTTCAGCCGCGCTCTTTCCACCGCGCCCTTCGGTGGAGTGATCTTGAAGGTGACCGTCTTCTCGTCTGTACGCGAGGTGAGT
>JBQTKE010000593.1:0-2424 GCA_052386435.1 Myxococcaceae bacterium | reverse complement strand
TGGCGCGGCTACAGAGGCAGATTCTCGCGTGCATGCCGTCGGGCCTGATTACTTGCGAAGGAAATGGAGCCATCACTTTCGTCAACGAAGCCGGGGCGAGCATCTTGTCCTTGGACATGGCGACCTGGCCGCCGTCTCATATCGAAAGTCTCATCCCTGGGGTGCTGACCCTGGGGTTGGCTCGGCGCAGCGAGCTCACCGTCGAGACCCCGGTGGGCCGGAAGACGCTGGGGTTGAATGTGTCTTCTCTTGGAGGCAGCGACGGGGCGCTTCTGGTGGTCTTTCAAGACCTGACCGAGCTTCGGCGCGCCGAAACAGAGCTCAAGCGGATCGATCACCTCGCCGCGTTGGGCGCGCTCTCGGCGCAGCTCGCTCATGAGATCCGCAACCCCCTGGCCTCGATGCGCGGCTCCGCGCAGATGTTGGGCGAGGAGCTGGGAGCGGACCGCTCTTTGACCGGCATCCTGATGCGGGAAGCGGATCGGCTTTCTTCTCTTCTGGATGACTTTCTTCGGTTTGCCCGGCCGCCGCCGCCCAGCTTTCGCCTCTGCTCGTTAACCGACCTCGTCACTGACACAGTCGACATGCTCCGCGCGGACCCGCTCTCTTCTGGCGTGAAGCTCGACCATCGGCTTCAGCCGCTGATGGCCCGGATCGATCCCGACCAGATGCGTCAGGTTCTCCTCAATCTCATTCGCAACGCATTAATCGCCGTCGGGCCGGGTGGACAGGTGCGTGTGGAGGTTGAAGACCGAGGCAGCGGCCCGTCGATCCGAGTCTGGGATTCGGCTGGAAGCATCGCTGCAGGTGACTTGGAGCGAATATTTGATCCCTTCTTTACCACCCGAGAAGGGGGGACCGGCCTCGGTCTCTCAACTGCGCACTCGATTGTTCGTGCACATGGAGGGATGATTCAGGTCTCATCCTCTCCTGGAGTCGGTACGCAGTTCGTGATCGGTCTTCCCTCCACCGCCGAGGCGACGGTTGCAGATACTGGTCGTTGATGACGAGCTGTCCATGCGCGAGTACCTGCAGGCCCTGCTCGTCAGAGCGGGTCACCAGGTCACCACGGCGGCCAACGTCGCGCGCGCGTTGGAAGTTCTGGACACCCAGAAGCTGGACTTGATCGTCTCGGACATGAAGCTCGGGAAAGACAGCGGGCTGACGATCTTGAAGGCCGTGCGCTCGCTTCCTTCGCCGCCCGAGGTGATCCTTATCACAGCGTACGGAAGCCCATCCGCCGCGGTGGAGGCCATGCGCGAAGGCGCGTACGACTACATTCTCAAGCCGTTCGACAACGAAGAGCTGAAGCTGCTGGTGCAGAAGGCCCTCGAGAAGAGAGCGCTGCTGCAGGAGAACCAGGAGCTGCGCCGCTCCGTCGGGCCTGGCCACACCCCGTTCTTCGTGGGCAACAGCCCGCAGATGCAGGAGGTGTGGACCCTGGTAGAGAAGGTGGCCGCGTCAAAGTCCACCGTGTTGATCACCGGCGAAAGTGGAACGGGCAAGGAGCTGGTTGCGCGCGCCGTCCACTGGAAGAGCTCGCGGGCGGGCCAGCCCTTCCTCCCGGTGAACTGCGCCGCGCTCGCCGAAGGCGTTCTGGAGAGTGAGCTGTTCGGCCACATGAAGGGCGCCTACACCGGAGCGACCTCGGACCGGGCCGGCATCCTGAGCTCGGCGCGCGATGGGACCGTGTTTCTCGATGAGATCGGAGAGATTCCCGCGTCCACCCAGGTGAAGTTGCTGCGCGTGCTCCAGGAGCGGAACGTGAAGCCCGTTGGCAGCACCGCAGAGGTGCCCTTCGAGGCTCGTCTCCTCGCCGCCACCAATCGTCGGTTGGAGGTGGAGGTCAAGGCGGGACGGTTCCGGGAGGACCTCTTCTACCGGCTCAACGTCATCAGCATTGAGTTGCCACCGCTGCGCGCACGGCCTTCGGACATTCCGGAGCTGGCCAACCTCTTCCTAAATGAGTTCCGACAGGAGTTGGCCCGGCCTGGCCTGCGCTTCTCACCAGAGGCGCTCGGAGTGCTTCAAGGGTACGCGTTCCCCGGAAACGTTCGCCAGCTTCAGAACATCGTGGAGCGCGCGGCGACCCTGGCCGACTCGGATCTGCTTGGGCCCGACACGCTGCCCGCGACGTTGCGGGGAATCGACACCCCGCCACCCCCCACGAGTGGAGAGGTTCCCTCCCTCTCAGAAGGCTTCTCGCTTGAGCGACATCTGGATGAGATGGAGCGAAAATACCTGCTCGCCGCGCTCAAACGGGCCGAAGGTGTGAAGATGCGCGCGGCGGAGTTGCTGGGGCTCACGTTCCGATCTTTCCGCTACCGACTGGCCAAACATGGCTTCTCCGAAAAAGATGAGGCCGACCAGCAGTCGGATCCGAGCTCTCGAAGATGAGGAGAAACCCGACCGGTGACCGCATCC
>JBQTKE010000592.1:0-3236 GCA_052386435.1 Myxococcaceae bacterium | reverse complement strand
GGGTAGCGCGCCCTCATATGGGGGCGGGGGATGCCGGTGTTCGGAGCTCACATCGCCAGTTGAAACTGGGGTGGTGCCTGAGCCGTGGGAGGTGGAGGTCGAGGTGGCAACCGCCTCAGGTTACGGACCAGCCCCAGCTTTCCAAAGCGATCCTGCCCAGGAATGCCTGCGCCGCGAACGCGATCCGCGTCGATGATCACGCCACCGTACGGGACCGCGCCAATCTGCCGGCCGGGCTGGGAGATGATCACGCGAAGACGATCGTTCTCCAGCAGCACGTCGCCCGTTCGCCCCTCCGCGCTCTGTCCCCCAATCAGCGCGGACGCGTCGTCCACGACCCGAGCCGCGGCGCCGTTGCCAATTTTCGAGAACAGCTCCAGCCCGTCCAGATCCACCTCGCACCGCTGCGGCCCCTCCGGCGGAGGCGGCGTCTTGCGGTTGGGACAGGCGGTGAGGCACAGCAACAGCAGCGCGACGGGGATGGCTCGCATAGGCCGAGCGATCTACGCCACGGGAGCACTAAAGAGCAAAGGCGTTGCCACGCAGAAGGCCGCGATCTCAAGTGCGTCGTTGTCAGGCGTACAGCTCAGGCTGAACCACGATGGATCGCCGCGGTGAATCCGAAACGGCTCCGTGGCCAGCACTTTTCGCGGTGCATCGCGCTCAGGTAATTGGGGCGCTGGAGCTGTCCGAGGAACTGAGCTGTTGGGACGGGTGAGCCGGTCGAGGCATCGACCTGAAACGTATTGCCGACGGTCCGTAACGTCAAAGCGGGGTTGCGCAGTGTTCTTGCGCGTGGCTCACGTTCCACCGTCTTGAGCAATGCAGGCGTCAATCTGCGGGGTGCGAGTGAATCCGCAATGGTCATCGGCCTGTCGCTCACAAGCCGCACCGTCGAAGCAATCGTCGTTGGGAAGCGCCACGCAGGTGGAGACAATCTCGCGGTCAGCGCACAAACTTCCGCCGCAACCTGTTCGTCGACAACCGCCGGCTTCAGCGCCTTGTCGTCCGCAACCCACGCCAAGTACCACCAGCATCGAAACAATCAAGTAAGAGATGGGGTTCATGCGGCGCCAGCACCGCAAGACTGAAGCCAACGCAACAGTCTCAGAAATTACGGAGTTGCTCTTCAGCGGCTCTCATTTTCCTGAGGGCGACAAAAGAGTCCGCGGCATGAGCGTCACAGATCCTCAGTGAACTCCTCGATGAGCCGCGCCGCCTCACTGCTTCGATACCGCCGGACTGCTGTGCGAAGGGTAACAACGCCTCTCTCGCATCAGCCCGCTGCCCGATCCGGTACGCAATTGTACTTTGTCTCGAGCGCCAGCGGTCCGTCGGGTGCGGCGAAGGTATCGTTCCCACGCAGCGACCGCTGCTTCGTACCGGCGCGCTTCGAAGGGTGGTCTCAACTCTTCACCGCAGCTCGGCGTCGAACAGCGATTTCATGAAGGCGCGTTTGGCCGCGAGCTTGTCGGAGCGGTAGTGAGCCATGGAGTCGTATTTCGTTCCGTCGGCGAGAACGAGCGACAGAGAGGCGCCTTTGAAGTTGTCGAGCACGTAGTAGACGAACGTCTCCGCGAAGTCTTCGGATGCGTCGAGGGCGGCGTAGCCGGAGACGAACCCCGTGTTGAACAGGCCCGCGTAGTAGTCCTTTGCAACCGCACTGGAGAGAAAGGCACCTTGGCAGAAGTAAAAGCAAGCTTCCGCGCGGTGAGGGAAGTCGTTCTCCGCCGTCGGCTCAGGCGCCCACGGCGTAGAAACGGGGCTCCAAGACAGCGCGCTCCACTGGGGACCCAGCTCGAGGCGCCGCTCCATCACGTTTCCCAACTCGTGAACGACCACGGCGTAGAGCGGGCCGGGTGACCCCTGAAGCATCTGACCGTTGTAGCGCGGCAAGCCGTCCAACGGCAGCGATGGCTGCTGCGAGCCGCCGAATGAAAGTTGTTCTTTCCACGCGACGAATTCGGCGTGAACCACCTCGCTGCCCAGCGCGCTGTAAAGGTCCGCCACCCCAGCCATAAAGGTGAAACTATAGGTGAAACAATTCCTAAGTCCAACCGGCGGCGTAAGCGTTCACCGGTTCAGGCGGCCAGAGCGAACTGATCGGCGACTGCTGCGGGCAGGAGCGATGGCGCCTTGAGCCCTCGGCGATAGGCGCGAACGGCGTCGGTGAGAAACTCAAGTACGTTTCGGTTCTGCTGCTTCAACGTCGCCACCGTTGTGAGGATGCGCTCGACGAAGCGGCTGCCCTCGGGGCTCTGCGTCCCGAAGCACGTCTTGCGGTACATCACTCCGTGGCGAATCGTGCGCTCGGCGACGTTATTCGTCGGCTCCAGTCCGGGCACGTCGACGAATGTCCACATCGCTGACTCCAGCTTCAACACCTCGGTGGCCATGCCGGCAGTCTTAGAGTCAGGGCACACCTCCGCCTCGCGGAGGAGCCGTCCGACTCGCCGCCTGACAGGTCGCATGCGTCGCTCGAATTCCTCTCGCTCCAGAGTCCCGTCTCGGACACGTTTCCACCACCGGAACATTCTGTTCCGGTCTGCCATCAGCTGCTCGCCGAGACGAGCTGACTCGCCGCCACGATCGATGAAGCTCTGCCAGTCTCTCGTCAGGTGGCTCCAACACAGTTGCCGCAACGCCAAGTCGAACCAATTGTACGCGCTCCAGCGATCGGTCGTCAGGAAGCCCGTGTAGCCCTCACTGAGCATGCCCTTGGAAACCTCACTCCCGCGGCTCCTCGAGATGCGAAATACGGTGAGGCTGGCGGTCACGACGACCCACAACCATGCCCGCTTGGCACGCCCATCGATCTTGCCCTCGGTCCAGCCAGTCTCGTCCATGTGGGCGCCATCGGTCTCGCGGACCGCCTGCTCGGCCTCGACCATCGGCGCAGCCAACGACGCACTGACCTCCATGTCGCGGTTCGAGACCGTCCCAAGCGCGAGGTCGACGCCGAGCAGGTTGGTCAGCGCATCCTGCACCAGGCGCTTCGAGAGTCGATACTTCCCTGAGAGCAAACCGATGAGGGCCGTCAGGCGCTCGCCGAAAACGTGGGCAGCCTCCTCGGGCAGCTCTGCCCGAGTCGTGACGCCGCACTTGCACGTGGCCTACAACGCGGATGACCACCTTCTCGCGATACCGGGTCATCGGACCCAGCCCACAGGCGGAGCAGAGGGCGCCGAGCAGGCCTGCCGCGAGCGCGTGGACGACATGCTTCGCGTTGGCGAACG
>JBQTKE010000591.1:0-6383 GCA_052386435.1 Myxococcaceae bacterium | reverse complement strand
GAACCGCTTGCCATGGCATACCTCGCAGGGGACGAAGACGTCGGCGAGGAAGTGCATCTCCACCAACTTCACGCCGTCGCCTTCGCACGCTTCGCAGCGCCCGCCCTTCACGTTGAAGGAGAAGCGTCCCGCCGTGTACCCAAACGCGCGCGCCTCCGGCGTCATCGCGAAGACTTCGCGAACCGCGTCGAACACCTTGGTGTACGTGGCGGGATTGGATCGCGGCGTCCGTCCAATCGGCCGCTGATCGATATCGACCACCTTGTCCAGGTGCTCCATCCCCTTGAACGAGTGGTGCCGCCCCGGCACTTCGCGCGTCTTGTAGAGCTCGCGAGACAGAGACGGGTAGAGGATCTCATTGATCAGCGTGGACTTGCCCGCGCCCGACACCCCGGAGACCGCGACGAAGAGCCCGAGAGGAATGTCGACGTCAATGTTCCGGAGGTTGTTCTCCTTCGCGCCAAGGATCGACATCTTCGCTTTGCCGATGGGACGACGCGTCTTCGGCACTTCGATCTCTTCGCGCCCCGAGAGATAACCACCCGTGGAGCTCTTCGGATCCGCCATCACCTGCTTGGGCGTGCCCTGCGCGACGATCTCCCCGCCCAGCTCCCCCGCGCCGGGACCGAAGTCGATCAGCCAGTCCGCTTCCTCCATCGTCTCTTCGTCGTGCTCGACCACGATCACCGAGTTGCCCAGATCCCGCAGGCGCTTGAGTGTCCCCAGCAGCTTTCCATTGTCGCGCTGGTGCAGACCGATCGACGGCTCGTCGAGGATGTAGATGACGCCGGTCAGCTCCGATCCCATCTGCGACGCCAACCGAATGCGCTGACTCTCTCCACCCGACAGCGTGCTCGCGGTGCGATCCAACGTTAGATACGAGAGCCCCACGTCGACCAGGAATCCCAACCGACTCCGGATCTCTTTGAGCAGCTCCGCGGCGATCTTCGCCTCGTTCGCGCTCAGCGGCATCTTCACCAGAAACTGGGCCGCATCGGAGATGGTCAGCTGCGAGAGCTGAACGATCGACTTCCCGTTCACCTTGACCGCGCGCGAGTCCGGCTTGAGCCGCTCGCCGTTGCAGGTGGGGCAGGGCTTATCGGAGAAGAACTTCATGTAGTACTTCCGCATGCTCTCGGACTGAGTGGACTTGAAGCTGCGCATCAGCTTGCTGACCAGCCCCTCCCACTCCATCTTCCAGCGGCCGCCTTCACCCCATTTGACGGTGAACTCCTTCCCGTCAGAGCCGTTCATCAGCACGTCTTGTTCGCGTTTGGAGAGCTTGTGGTACGGCGTGTCCAGGTCGATCTTGAACGCCTTGGAGAGCTGCTCCACGAAGTCCGCGGTCCAGCCTTCGCCGCGGTTCATGCCGGAAGCCCACGGCTCGATCGCGCCTTCGCGAATGGTGCGTGTGGGGTCCGGGACGATCAGATCCGGATCCATCTCCGGCTTGGTGCCCAACCCGTTGCAATCGGTGCACATCCCCAGCGGGTTGTTGAAGGAGAACGCCGCGGGCGAGAGCTCACCGAAAGAGAGACCACAGTCGGGGCATGCATTCAGCTCGCTGAACACGCGCTGGGTCGCGGCCGATCCCGACTCGTCGGTCACGATCAACATGCCCTTGCCTTCTTTGAGAGCAGTCTCGACGGAGTCGGTCAGCCGACTCTTCACGTCCGCTTTGATGACCAAACGATCGACGATGATTTCGATGTCGTGCTTGGACTTCTTGTCGAGCTCGATCTTCTCCTCAAGCGCCTTCACCTTCCCGTCAATGCGCGCGCGTGCGAAGCCCCGCTTCTGCGCGTCGACCAGGAGGTCCTTGTGCTCGCCCTTGCGGTTCTGAATGACGGGCGCGAGCAGCATCGCCTTCGACCCCGAAGGCATCTTCAAAATTTCATCCACGATCTGCTGAGCGCTCTGCTTGCCCACGCGCTTGCCGCAGTTGGGGCAGTGCTGCACGCCAATCGACGCGAAGAGCACACGCAGGTAGTCGTGGACTTCGGTGACAGTGCCCACCGTGGAACGCGGGTTGTTCGACGCCGCCTTCTGTTCAATCGAGATGGTGGGGGAGAGACCGCGCAACGTGTCGTACTTGGGCTTCTCCATCTGCCCGAGGAACTGCCGCGCGTAGGCGGAGAGAGACTCCACGTAGCGCCGCTGTCCTTCGGCGTAGAGCGTGTCGAACGCGAGCGAGCTCTTGCCCGACCCAGACACACCCGTGAAGACCACCAACTTCTTCTTCGGGATTTCGAGCGAGACGTTCTTGAGGTTGTGCTCTTTGGCACCGCGGACAGAGATGACATCAGGTTCGGCCATGGTTGAGGACTCGCTTAGCACTGAAAGGACGGTCAGGTGAAGATCGCCGTGGAACGAGATTCCCGGCCGCTCTAGGGTTCGCCGCCAAATGGCGGTCCTTCACAACGAAACGAAGACCCTCCGGTTCTTTCTAGAGATGGTTGATCGAGAAGTCCCGGCAATCGTCCCCGGTCAGCCGCCTCCTCCTCCGGAGAGCGTCCGAGTGCTCGGCACCTGTGGCGTGGAGTTTTTCGACCGCCGCGACAAGAGCTTCTGGCCGTTCATTCGTCTCCCCGTGCTCTATCTCGCCGGAAAAGACGGGCCTGACCTCGCCGCCTCCGTGCGTGACCTGACCAGCCTGCGCACCCAAGGCTTCGCGTTCAGGACGGGGATGCAGAACGAGGTCGCGCTTCAGGTTGGCCGGGCCGAGAAGAAAGGCTTTCTGGTCGAGGTCGGGATCGACCTTGCGCCTTACCTGCTGGAAACCGCCGGACAGATGGGCGAGCCGGGACAAGAGCTGGCGATGTTCCGCTTCAATTGCGTGATGGCCGACTTGGTCATCTTCGCGGATCAGATCAAGCAGGAGCTGGAGCGGCTCCCTCCGCTGAAGCGATGAGCGTAGCGTTCCGATGGCTGGCCAACCCACGTTGCCGGGATGAGCCCGCTTTTTTTCAGGCTTGTGACGGTGCGTTGAAGAAACTCCTGTCGCAGAGCGGAGCTGCGACAGCACTTTCCCCTGTTTGGCGAGACTTCCGTTTCCCAACACCCCACCGGGTTTCCTCCCCGAACGCATGAGGTTGCCTGCACGGCGCGCGTCCAAGGCCCACGGGCCTTGGGCTGGGCACTTCCGTTGCAAAACCCCGCTCCTGCACTGTGAAGCCACACCGTGGGATGGGGTCGGAGGGCGACATGAAGCACAGGCTGGCCGCAGCCCTCGCATTGCTGACGTTCGCCGCCGCGTGCGGTGACCGCCGCACCCGTTCTTCGCCAGCGGATCTGGTCGCGTCGCCCTCGCGGTTGGACTTCGGACCCACGGGCATCGGCAGCGCGAAGACGCAGGGCCTGCGGCTGCGCAATGAGGGGAGGTCCGCGGTCCGGATCTCCGCGATCACCGCGACGATCCCCAATGTTCAGCCGGTGGCCTTCGAGCCTTTCTCGCTCACCTCCAGTGAAGAGCAGATCGTCCAAGTCACGTTCGCTCCTACGGTGGAGGGTGCGGTCACCGGCGCGCTGGAGATCGCCACAGACGCGGACAATGCCGCGCAGACCGGCGTGCTGGTACAGGAGGTCGCCGGCCTCGCGGTCCGCTCCTACGTCGAGGTGAAGGAGCGTCAGCTGGACTTCGGCAAAGTGCCGCTCGACACGGTGCAGATGCGAACGATCACCGTCAGCAATCCCACCACGGTCGCTGCCAACGTGACGCTCACGGTGACCGGCGACGACGCGAAGGATTTCATGTCGTCCGAAGCGAGCAAGACGATCACGGTGCAGCCCGGAGAGACGCAATCGATCCCGATCGCGTTCCACCCTTCGAAGCTGGGGCTGGCGCAGGGAAGCGCGCGCGTCACTGTGTGCGATGTCTGTGAGCCAGAATCCGTCGAGCTCACGGGTAGCGGCATCGCCCAGCTGGTCAACGTGTTCCCACTCTCGCTCGACTTCGGTCGAATCTCGGTCGGCGCGAAGGCGGAAGACAAGGTCACGGTCGTCAACGACGGCACCGAGCCGGTTGTCGTGGAAAAGGTCGCGCTGGATCAGCCGGTCTACACGTTGGTCAACCTGCCGCCGATGCCGCTCACGCTGCAGCCGGGCCAGCGCGCCGAAGTCCAGGTGGCGTTCGAAGCGAAGACGCCCGGCGTCGCCAAGCGCGGGATCTTGGAGATCTTCGTCTCCACCAAGGCGGTCGCCGCGTCCGGCTACAAGATCCCCGTTCAGGCGGAAGGGGGCGGCGCCTGTCTCCAGATCACGCCGCGCGCGCTCGACTTTGGCGTGGTGCCTCAGGAGATGAGCGTCACCCGCGACGTGCAGGTCTACAACCGCTGCTACAGCGACGTCCGAGTGGGCGAGCTGGCGGTGCGCACCAGCGAGGGCGGTTTCTTCTCTCTAGGTCAAGCGAGTGCGGGGGTGGAGATCGCGTCGTCTTCCAGTGCCTCGTTGAAAGTCACCTTCACGCCGCGCTCCAGCTCTCATCAGAGCAAGGGCGACCTCGTCTTCAAGGTCTTCGAGGATCGCGCCTCGCATTCGGAAGCCGTGGCGCTCACCGGCAGCAGCCGCGTGTTCCCGCCCTGCACGTACTCATTGAGTCCCAGCAGTCTTCGTTTTGGAGCGGTGCCGGTCGGAGCAGAGGTGGTGTTGGGGATCGGTTTGAAGAACGACGGCATGGATCAGTGCATGGTCGGCAGCTTCAACCTCGCCGCGGGTTCTGACGCGGTCTTCTCCACCTTGCCGGTGTCGCCCACGTTGCTCGCGCCGGGCGCCAAGGTCGTGTTGCCGGTTCGGGTGAAGCCCACAGGCCCTGGCTCCTTCGCAGGAATGGTCGAAGCGTGGGTGAATCACCCAACGCGCGGACACATCATGGCCAACGTCACGGCGGAGGGCGTGAACAGCTGTCTTGGCCTTCAGCCCACGCAAGTCGACTTTGGTCGCACCAAGCTCTCTTGCGGCACGCGGGCTCGGCGGATCACCGCGGTGAATTCCTGCTCAGTGCCGGTCACCCTCAGCTCCGTGGCGCTCTCCCAGCAGACGTCGACCGAGCTCACGCTCAACGCGCCTTCGCTGCCTGCGGTGTTGCCTCCCGCGGCGTATCTCGACTTCGGCGTTTCGTATGCGCCGACCAATGACGGGTTGGATACCGCGGCGCTCGAGGTGAGCATCGGCAATGCGCTGCCGCTGGTCGTGGGGCTCTCTGGCGAAGGCATCACCAAGCCCACTCAGACGGACCGCTTCTTCCAGGACGCGCGCAGTCAGGTCGATGTGCTGTTCGTGATCGATAATTCCGGTTCGATGATGGAGGAGCAGCAGAGCCTGGGACAGAACTTCGCGGCCTTCCTCACCGCCGCGCAGGCGGCGCAGGTCGACTACCGGATCGGCGTGACGACGACCGGCATCGAGAGCTCGCCGGGTGGATGGTCCTCGTGTCCCGGCGGCGTAGAAGGCGGCGAGGCGGGCCGGCTCTTCCCTGTGAATGGCAGCTCGCCTCGGATCATCACCCCGACGACGCAAAACGCTGCGCAGGTCTTTGCCGCGAACGTGCAGGTAGGTTGGTGCCATTGGAACGAGCAGGGCCTTGAAGGCGCGTATCGAGCACTCTCGACTCCCCTGGCGAACAGCGCGGACGACCCGTCAACGGCTGAAGCCTCTGACGGAAATCTGGGCTTCCTCCGGCCGAACGCGAAGCTCGTGGTGCTCTTCGTCACGGACGAGGACGACTTCTCTCCGCAGCCGGTCGCCTTCTACGAGACGTTCTTTCGCTCGCTCAAAGGGAACGAGCCCTCGTTGCTCTCGCTTTCGGCGATCGTTGGACCGGAGAACCTCGCCACTTGTCCCACCGCGAGCAGCACGGGCTCTCGCTATCTTCAGCTGGCGCGCGCGACCGGCGGCGTCACCGAAAACATCTGCACGCCCAATTGGGCCGAGTCGCTCAAGAACATCTCCAACAACACCTTCGGCCCGAAGCGCCGCTTCCCGCTCACACAGCGGCCCGCGGATCCCGCGCAGATTGTGGTCGTGAGGGACGGTCAGGTCGTGAGCAGCGGCTACACCTACGACGCGACCAACAACGCCGTCGTCTTCGATGAGTCCGCGCCGCTGAGCCTGGGAGCGGAGATCGACATCACCTATCCCCTGGGGTGTTGAGGTTCCATAGGGGGCGCTGACCTTCCCTCCTCGTTTTTTGGGGGCGGGTCGAGGGATCGCCAGCGATCAAGAGGGCGCAGCCGGATGGGAAGCCGGCTGCGCCTTCGGTTTGGTGTGCCCAGCATGGAGGTGGTGAACGGGTGAGAGTCCCTGGGTGAGCTGGTCGCAGCGAACCCGAGCGAACCGCAAGGCGAAGAAGCGGCGCGAGCCGTCCGGTCGTGAGGCCGGCGCTGAAA
>JBQTKE010000590.1:0-2589 GCA_052386435.1 Myxococcaceae bacterium | reverse complement strand
CGCGTGCTCTGGGTGCCGTAGAGAGTTAGCTGCCGGGTGTGCAAGTCTCATCACCCGGTACCCTTCGTGATCCTTCTCCGCGCCCTGATGCAGTAGAGCCGTCGGAAAAGCCGCGGCGACCGGGCCTGCAATTGGAGCCGACCTCGCTCGCGGTCACCACGCAGCCCTCCGCGGCCTCAGCGGGCGCGATCCTGCACCTGTGCAGGTGGAAGAACGCCTCGCAACACCGCGTCCTCATTCGAAGCTCAGGAACGGACGACGCCGCTGCCGTGTCAGCGCGGGTACAGCGACGCCGCTCCGGCGGTGTCCTTGGCGGAGAGCACCAGGTCGCCCTCGTTGGTTCCGTTGCACTGCGGGTAGTGCATGACGGAAGCAGAGTAGTATGCTGTCAGCGCGCGCCAGCGGGTGTCCTCGAAGCAGGTCGCCGCCTCCGGACGCGTGTGTTCGTGACGGAAGCCAAGGGTGTGGCCCAGCTCATGGCGGAGCACGCCGGCCAGCGTCCAGGGGGCGATGTTCCCGAAGGACGTGCGATCGACGATGATCTCCCGCGAACGGCGCGAGTTGCTCGGAAAGAAGGCGCGCGCCAGATATTGGCCGCTTCGGCCCTCGCGCACGTCGAAGACGACGCCGGCGGTGTTGCGCGAGCAGTCCCCATCGAACGTGGAAACGTGCACGAAGTTCACCGCCGCCACGACCTCCCAGTCGCTGGCGGCGGTCTGAATTGCCGTAACCACCTGGGCGTAATCCGCTCCGAAGCTGGACTGGCTCACGCAGTAGGTGATGTTCATCGCTGCCGCTGCGCTCCACCGATCATCCTTCCCGTTGACGGTGTTGACGATCAGCCCCTGCCTGGAGGTACCAAGACCGCTGGCCTCCGCGCGCGCGTTTGCCAGGTACCGGTCGTACGTGGCGCGAAACTCGGCCTCATCCTCGACGAGCTCATCGCCATTGGTCACGAAAACACCTGTGTCGGGCTCCTGGTACGCCTGAAGCTTGAAGGCCTCCCAGGTCAGTAAGGTTTCGCCGGCGGTGTTCATCGTCGCAACGCTGCTGACACCGCAGCCGGCCACCGATACGAGCGTGGCCGAAAGGAAGATCCGCGAAGTTCGCATGGAAGGCACCTCAGAGGTTGAGCAGAGCACCAAGGCAAGAACAGGGCCGCTTTCCGTCCAGAGACGTCGGTCCCGCTGTCGCCCTGCGCGCGCTCGCTCCAAGTGAACGGTTTGGTTCAGGCGACATCCGCGCCACGTCGAACACGCCGACTCACCCCGAGCGACAGCATCGGCTTCCAAACTGCGCGGAAGGTGGTTTCTTACGGTTGTGGCGATTTGGGGCCTCACGCGTCTGATGCGGTCTTGCGTTGCCTGGACAGTGCTGGTTTTCGCTTCCGCCTGCGCCACCAAGGCGCCGAGCGACCCGGGGTTGAAGGGAGATGGCGGATTCGATTGTGGCTCGACCACGCCCGCTTCTTTGGATCAGCTCTACGGCGCGCTTTTTTCTCAGGCATCCGCGACAAGCTGTACCAACGGTTGCCACGCAGTCAGCGCGGGCGGTCTCACCTTCGGGTCCGCCGCGGAGCTGTATGCCGCGACCGTGAACGTCCCCTCCCAAGGACTTCCCGGGACCGTGTTGGTCACGCCCCATTCCCCCGCCGAAAGCACGCTCTTCGCCCGGTTGAGCGGCGAACTCCTGCCGACGATGCCTGTCGGGGGCATTCCGCTGACGGCGGCGCAGCTCTCCGAGGTCGGCGGGTGGATCTGCGCGGGGGCGCCTCCACCAGCAGGCAGCGACGGCGGGACTGGACGCCCAGCGCCTGCCTTGAGCGGATTCGCTCCTTCCCAAGGGTTAGCGGGAACGCTGGTCACGCTCACGGGAACCGGATTTTCGGCCTTCGCCGCTGACAACGACGTGCGCTTCAATGGCACGGTTGCGCCGCTCGAATCGGCAAGCCCCACCCAGATCCAGGCATACGTACCGGCTGGAGCCAGCTCCGGTCCGATCACGGTGACGGTGGGGACGCAATCGGCGACCAGCTCCAGCGCGTTCGCAGTCGTCGCCGGAAATCCCGTGCCAGTCATCACCGCCCTCTCGCCTTGCGGCCTGGTCGCTGGAGCTGCTGGGGCCACGGTGACGGTGACGGGCCTCAATTTCATCCCCAGCACGACGGCCCGCTTTCAGGGCAAAGCGGTGAGCGTCACCTTCGACAGCTCAACCCAGCTGCGCGTCACCTTGGCTGCGCCGGATCTTGCCACCGCACCGAGCGGGAACGCAGCGGTGCTCACGTTGCAAAATCCGACGCCCGGCGGTGGCAGCTCACCGTCAGCGGACTTCGGTATCGCTTCGGCGGTGAGCACCCTCGACGCTCAGGTTCAACCGTTGCTCTCCGCAAGCTGCGGAGGCAACGGCTGTCATTCCGGAGGGCAGTTTCCGAATCTGGGCGCTGGCCAAACGCGCGCGCAGATTGTGGATGTCCCCGCACAGGGTTGCCCTTCGAAGCTCTTGGTCAGGCGCTGCTCTCCAACGCGAGCCAAGAGTTTTCTCATCGACAAAATACTCGCCACGATGCAAAGCCAGCCCTGCTCAGGCTCG
>JBQTKE010000589.1:0-2679 GCA_052386435.1 Myxococcaceae bacterium | reverse complement strand
CCAGATACCCGGGCGTGCCCGCGGCTGGCCCCGGTTCCGCCCCGGAAGCGCGCGCCTGCTGCGCGAGTCCGAAGTCCGCAATGTGCGGCTCGCCGCGCTCGTCCATGAGGACGTTGGAAGGCTTGAGATCGCGGTGAATGATGCCAACGCCATGCGCCGCGGAAAGCCCGTCTGCGATTCCGATGAACACCCGCAGGACGTCTTCCCAGCTGCGCGGCGTCTCTCTCAGCCAGGTGGCAAGGGTTCCGCCGGAGAGTCGCTCGGTGACGAGAAAGGGCTGCTCGTCGTGAAGGCCGGCATCGTAGAGCCGCAAGACCCGCGGATGGGTTATCTGGGCCAGAGTGCGCGCTTCGCCGAGCAGTCGCTCCACGCCCGCCGCCGAAGGGAGCAGCTCCGGATCGAGCAGCTTCACCGCCACCTGGCGAGAGAGCTGGAGATCTTGCGCCACCCAGACTTCGCCCTGAGCTCCCGCCCCGAGAAACGTCTCCAGACTGTAGCGGCCGGCGATCGCCTGCGCCTGCGCGCTGAGCGAGTCCGAGGTCACCAGCGCGGAGAGGACCGTGAGACAGTCCGCGCAGTCAGCGAGGTGCCGTTCGAGGAGGCTCCGTCCCTGCGCGGAAGCGCTCCCGCTGCTCCAGGCGGTGAGTGTCTCCGGAGTGGGACAAAGCACGGATTCGGGAAGAGGCATTGTTTTACTCAGGCAGCGCGCTGGCAGTAACACGCAGCCCAGACGGGACGAAAGGCGCCGCCGAAGCAATGCAACCCACCGAGCTCGACCAGGCCTTGGCAGAATGCGCGCGGCGCTGGAACGTTCCCACGCTCCGGGTTGAGTTGTTGCCGCGCCGTTCGGGGCTCCCTCTTCACGCGGCGGAGTGGTGCGTTGCGCAAGCGGCGGCGCGCGGAGATGCGGGGGCGTGCGAAGTGGCCAACGCGCTCTGTGTGGAGGCCCTGCAGCCGTGGCTTTCGCGAAACCGCTTTCCCGAAGCCTTGCAGGAAGAGGCGCTCCAGACGCTGCGGGTGCGCCTCTTCGGCTCTCCGGCGGCGGCGGGAAATCTGGCGGAGTACGAGGGCCAAGGCCCCCTGAGGCTCTGGCTGCGAGTGGTGGGCGTGAGGACCGCGCTCAATGTGCTGCGTGCCTCCAACGCGGAAGCCTGCGGGGAAGTCGCGTTGGACGACAGGTCCTGGGACCGCCTGCCCTTGCTCAAGCCCGCGCCGGAGAAGGCGCTCCTCAACGAAGAAGAGCTCAGGCTCTTCAAGCGGGCCTTCGAGCAAGCGGTTTCGCGGATGGAGCACAGGATGCGCGTGGTGTTGGGCCTGCGCTTCGTCAGAGACACGCCCATTGAAGACATTGCCCGGCTCTATTCGGTGCACCGGGTGACGGTGTCGAAGTGGCTGCGGGAAGCGCGGGCGCAGCTCGAGCGGGAGGTGACGTCTCAGGTCCGCGCGCTCGCCCGGGAAGAGGGAGTTTCGTTTGATCCTTCGCGGGGATGGGTGCTCAGCCAGCTGGAGCTGAGCCTGACGCGGCTGCTCTCGCTGCCGCAGGCCTGATTTTTTTTGCGCTACATCGACGCGGACCCGCGTGTGCCGGGGATGGGACGTTTGAGTCTCCTTTCCTGTGCAGGTGTTGAAATGCGTGCCTCCCTTCTCCCCGCGGTGCTTCTCCTTGTTGGTTGCGGCGCCCCCCTCTCTTCCGAGCCGGAAGACGCTCTCTCTGAGAGCTCGATGGCGATCTCCCGCATCTCCATTCGCAAGGTCGGCCAACTTCCGTCCTCCCGCGCGCCGAACCTCATCGGCCGTCAGGTAGAGGAGCTGCTTCCGCCTGCGGGGGCGCTGCCACTGCGGAGCTCATTGCAGCCCGGTTCGAGAGCGGTGAAGCACCTCTGGTTCAGCACTCCCGGTGGCGAGACGCGGGTGACCTATCCGGTCGAAGCGGGGGGCACGGTCTCGTTGCGTCCCACCTCGGTGCATCGCAAGGAAGGCGGCTCGTCGACGAGCTACTGGGCAACGCAAGACACAGGGGCCGTGTACTGGCAACAGACGCTGGAAGGTTCTGGCGCGGGCGCTTGGTTTGAAAACATCCTCGATGAGAACGGGGACCGCCACGCAGATGTGCTCGTGCAGGGATACCTGGGAGGCGCCGCGACCCGCTTCGAGCAAGACCCGCTGCTGCAGCCCCGCGCGCCGCGCGGTCCTGGGCTTTCGAACCTCACCCCGGCGCAGCTTTCCTTCTTGATCTCGCAGGAGCTCGTCGGAGCCCTCACCGCGACTCAGCGAAACATTGTCAGCGAGCGCGCCAATTACGAAGCCGCGCTGCGCGGCCGCGATCTGACCCAACTCTCCGGGCGCTTCGGCTGGATTTCGATGAGCGAGGCGAAGAAGAGCGAAGCGCTTGCCGCGGGAGCGACAATCTGGCGGCAGCTCCTGGACTACGCCTACTACGGGAGCTTCCTCCCGCTGGAAATCGAGCAGCGCTGGCTGGCCATGTTCCCGCGCTCCTGAGAAGGCGGCGGCGCTGCTCCGAATGACGACCCAGCTCCATTCCACTGGGCCGGTGCGTGGTAAGCAGCGCCCCATGAATGATGCGCTGATCGCGCAGCTGCGCGCAGACCTCGAGCAGGACCGGGACGATGTCTCGGCCACCCTCGCGACGCTGGCTTCGAAGACGGACGACCCGCTGGT
>JBQTKE010000588.1:0-8174 GCA_052386435.1 Myxococcaceae bacterium | reverse complement strand
AGCGGAGGTCGGATGAAGAGCGAATCACCCTGCGCCGCCGGCGACCAAGGAGGACTTTGCAGAGGCGCGTCAGGGTTGGCAGCGCTCGGCTCCCCGCTTGGTGTCGCCAGCGGCGGTTCCTGAGCGGTCGCAGCTTCGGGAGCTCGCAGCGCGCTGGGAGGAGTCTCGGCGTGGGCAGCCAGGGCCCAAACGCACAAAAGGACGGAGGCACGCACAGCAAAAGGTTTTAGCCGAGGAGCGACGGGACCGCCGAGTCACTTGCGGAATGAATCGTCCGAATGCGAGCGTTCAGCTTCGGCCGAATGGAGGCCCTCTGAGCGACTTCAATCCCCCGCGTCCGCCCAGCCGTCGTCAGTTGCTTCAGGCCGCAATGGGCCTTGGTGCCGTCAGCGCCGCCTGCAGCGTCTCTGGCAACAGCCTGATCGCCCCCGCGCCGCCGAACTTTCCCATTGGCGTGGCCGCTGGCGAACCACGTTCTGACGGGATTCTCGTCCTCACCCGCTACACCGGCGTCAAGCCACTGGAGCTGCGCGTGTGGGATGGCGAGGCCGAAGCGACGCCCGCGGTCTTCGCTGGAGAGGTCGCGCCGGACGAGAGCGGCTCCGTCAAGTTCGAGCTCAAAGGACTCAAGCCAGCGACGTTCTACACCTACCGCTTCCTCGAGAATGACGAGGGCGTCTTCGACGCTGGCAGCAACGTGGGTCGCTTCAAAACCGCCCCGGCCGCGACGTCGCTCGCGCCGCTGCGAATCGGCGCCACCTGCTGCACCAAGCGAACTTTCACCCTCGACGTGTTGGACCGAGCCTCAGCGCGCACCGACCTCGACGTGTTCCTGATACTGGGCGACACCTCGTACAACGACGCGGCGTTTTCATTGGATGAATATCGGGACTCCTGGCGCCGTTCGCTCGCGCTGCCCAGCCACCGCGCGCTCCGTGCTCAACACGGACTGATCTCCACTTGGGACGATCACGAGTTCAGCAACAACTGGAACGCGGAGACCATCCACCCCACGCGCTTCGAAGCGGGCGTTCAATCCTTCTTCGAACACATGCCCGTCGCACGCAATCCAGAAGCGCCCAGCCGAATCTGGCGATCGGTGAAATGGGGTAGGACCGCCGAGTTTTTCGTGTTGGATGGCCGCGCTGAACGCCGCCCCTCCACACGTCACCAGCCGGACGGCGAGTACATCTCGAAAGCGCAGATGGGCTGGCTCAAAGTCGCGCTCGCCGAGAGCACCGCCGTCTTCAAAATCATCCTCAACTCGGTCCCCATCACCGCGTACGACGGCGTGCTCTTCCAGTCGTTCGTCGACGATCGTTGGGAAGGCTATCCCGCGCAGCGAACCGAGATTCTCCAGTTCATTGAGGACGCGAAGCTTGGCGGCGTGCTCTGGGTCGCGGGCGATCTCCACATGGCGTCGATGGGCCGAGTCTCCATGCGCGGCCCCGGACAGAAGGCCATCGAGGTGCTGGTGGGACCCGGCGGCAACGAAGCCAACCCGTCCCCCAGCTACCCGCGAGCGCCTCAGTTCGACTGGGCCAGCGGGTTTAACAACTACGCCGTGCTCGACTTCGACCCCGCGACCACCACCGTCTCGCTCAAGTACTTCGACGGGAACGACAAGGTCATCGCTGAACGCTCCTACGTTCTGTAGGCTGGTTTCACCGAGCGCTCGGCGCCCCGTCCAGGCCCAGCGCTCCGCCGTCGGACAGCTCCGAGCGCCCAGACGGGTTGTAGGCCGGTCCGCGCAGCGGTGCTGTAACGCTTGCCGGGGCTGGGGCGTCTGCTAAATCGACTCGCGAGTCAACGCTTCACTCGTTTCGTCGAGAGGCCACATGAGCCCAGTCGTCACCGCCCTGCTCCTTTCCGCCGCGCTCATCTTCTTCGGCGTCACCCTGTTCTGGCGGCTGCGGGTTCTCTGGAGCCTCAAGCACAACGACGACCGCTTCGGCGACGCGCCCGCCCGAGCCGAGGCGCTGGTCCTCTTCGGCTTCGGCCAAAAGCGCATGGTGGATCGCGAGGAGAGGCTGCCCGGCATCATGCACGCGCTCATCTTCGTCGCGTTCCTGGTCCTGGCCGTGCGCACGGTGATGCTCTTCACCATGGGCTTTTCGCAAGGCGCGCTGGAGCTCTTCTCCAACCCGGCCGACCCGTTCTGGAGAGCCCACGACGGACTGCTCACCGCCTACAACGGCTACCTGCTGATCAAAGACCTGGCCGCCGCGGGCGCGCTCTTGGGCTGCGCGTACTTCACGTACCTGCGCTGGAAGGTGAAGCCGGACCGGATGACCGCGTCCTGGGAGGCGTACCTGATTCTGGGTTTCATCTCCTGGCTGATGATCACCGAGTTCTTCTTCGGTGCGTCGCACATGCTCGCGCAGGGCCGCGGCTTCGACCTCTGGGAGCCGGTGACCTCCACCATCGCGGGGCTGCAGCGGGGACTGGGCTTCTCGCCGGAGCTGACCCACGGTCTGGGCACCGCGGGCTTCTGGATTCACCTCAGCATCATTCTGACGTTCCTGAACTTCCTCCCCTACGGGAAGCACTTCCACGTCATCACCGGCCTCTTCAACGTCTACTTCAAGCGGCTAAGCCCCAGCGGCCAGCTCTCCAAGCCCGACCTGGAGAAGGAAGAGTTCGGCACCCGCACGGTGAAGGACCTGACCTGGAAGCAGGGGCTGGACCTGTACACCTGCACCGAGTGCGGCCGCTGCCAGACCCACTGCCCCACGTACATCACCGGCAAACCGCTCACGCACAAGGCCGTGAACCAGGATCTCAAGCATTGGATCTGGGATCACCAGTCGCTGGTCGCGCTGGGGATGGACGAGAAGGGCGAGGCCGCGGACCTGCCGCCCATCGTCGGCGAGATTTTGAAACCGGAGACCGTCTGGGCGTGCACGTCCTGCGGCTGGTGTGAGACCGCCTGCCCCGTCTTCATCGAGAACATCCCGCGCCTGATCGACATGCGCCGCTACAAGGTGCAGGTTGAAGCCGACTTCCCACAGGAAGCGCAGCGCGTGTTCGAAGGCATGGAGCGCCAAGGAAACCCCTGGGGCATCGCCCAAGAAAAGCGCGACGAGTGGGCGGAAGATCTGTCACTCCCCGTCTGGAGCCCGGAAGGCAACTACGAGTACCTCTTCTTCGTGGGCTGCGCGGGCAGCTACGACGACCGGCAGAAGAAGGTCAGCCGCGCGCTGGTGAAGATCTTGCGCGAGGCGAAGATCTCTTTCGCCACCATGTCAAAACAGGAAGCGTGCACCGGCGACTCAGCCAGACGTCTGGGAAATGAATATCTGTTTCAAACCCTGGCGAAGACCAACGTTGACACCTGGAACGGTCTCGACGTGAAGGCGGTCATTACCCAGTGTCCCCACTGCTTTAACACCATCAAGAACGAGTACCCGCAGTTCGGCGGCAATTACAAAGTTATCAACCACGTTGAGCTGATCAACGACCTCATCAAAGACAAACGGATCAAGCTCTCACAGGTGATGAACGAGAAGCTGACCTACCACGACCCTTGTTACCTGGGCCGGCACAACGGCGTGTACGACGCCCCGCGTGAGACCCTGGCCGCGATCCCTGGGCTTCAGGTCGTGGAGATGCAGCGCAGCAAGCGCGAGTCGTTCTGCTGCGGCGCGGGCGGCGGCCGCATGTGGCTCGAAGAGCACCTGGGCACGCGGATCAACCAGAACCGTGTCAATGAGGCGGCGCTGACCCTTGCCCATTCGGCCGATCCGTCCATCCCGTATCCTGACGCGGCGGACAAGGAGAAGCCCGGAACTGTTGGAGACTACAAGGGTCAGGGGGTTGGAACCGTGGCCGTGGGGTGCCCGTTCTGCATGACCATGATCAAGGACGGCATCAACGAGACCGGCAGGGAACAGATGAAAGTCCGGGACATCAGCGAGCTTGTCGCCGACGCGATGACAACGACCAGCGGCGGCTAGACGTGTAAGGGCCTTCTGGAACAAGCTGAAGGCCGTCAAACGCTTTAACAAACAAGCGCGCAACCGCGAGCCGTTCTAGAGCGACAACCGGGCATGTCTTCTCCCCTCATCGGTCCCGCCAATCTCCGCCCCGGTTCTGCCGGTCCTGTCGGCGTCACGGGCCCCGCGACCGCTGAGCAGACCCAGCAGACGGAAGCCCCTGTCGTTCCGGAGGGAATCCAGGCGAACGTCCCCGGACTCGCAGACGACTTCGGCGCCAGTGGCCTTGCCGCGAACGCCGCAAACCTGAACTCTGCCTCCGCCGCGGAGACCCGCCCCCAGTCCGCTGCAGTGCAGTCGTTGTGGGGCGACTCCGGGATGGCCCCCCCCGCCCAGTCGCGGAACCGGGCCCAGGACGCTCAGAACGTGCTGCTCTCGCTGCAGCAGGAGTACAAGGCCGCCCAGTCGGGCAAGGGTGCTCAGTCCGCCAAGGCGAATTCCGCCGCTCTCACCCCACGCGCTCCCGCCGCCGCCGCGCGCCCTGCCGCCGTGGCCACCACGCCCGCGATGGGCGAAATCGTCACGCAGGCCAACGACGGGAAGCTCGGCATCGGTAACAGCGGCGCCAAGGCCGAACCTCGCGGTCGGAATGATCCGCTCTGCCACGACCTGTCGGATCTGGAATACGAGCTCTACGGCAAGATGGCGGAAGAAGATCCGTCTTCTGCGGAGCGCTTTCTGCTCCAGACCAAGCTGCAGAAGATCACCGAGCTGGCGTCGTTCCTCTCGAGCCTGGCCAAGAGGCGTCACGACACCGCGATGTCGATCATCGGCAACATGCGATAGCGGTTGAGCTGAGCTGAGGCGCCGACGCACAGGTCGGCGCGCCTCCACCCACCGTCACCGAAGCTGACCAGCTTGAGCACTCAGTGCATGACGCACCCTATCCACACCCTCTTGTGGCAGCGGCCGCCGACAGGCGTCCGAATTGCGTCAGCCGCGTGACCGTCCACGGACGCAGCCGGAAACAGAGAGGGCGGTCAGGCCGACAACCAGGAATGGATATTCAACGCATTCCTGCTTCGCGCGTCTCTCCGCCCCGTCCTCTCGACGCCGCCGCGCCCGGCGAGACCACTTCGTTGGATTCCACGGGCAGCGAGACGGACTCGTTGAATTCCGCTGGCAGCGCGGCCGGCACGAACCGTCAGCCAGATTCCGCGAGCAGCTTCACGCCGTCCGCTGCGTCTGGATCCGCCACCTCGCGAGAAGCGCTGGAGTCGCGTGCCTTCGCTGCTGAGAAGAGCGCGCTCGCCACCGCGGCCCGGCTCAGCAAGACGAGCTCGCCCGGAGAGCTACGCGCGCTCGATCGAGCGCTGCGAACGCAGTTCCAAGACTGGCAGAAGCAGATTCTACCTCTGGTGCGCCAGGGAGCGGTCGACTCCGCCGCGGTGCGCTCGTTCGCTGCGAAGGTCGAACAGGCCAACGTGATCGCGCAGAACGTTCCTCCTGGCCTGAGCGGCGCGGAGTACGCCAAGGCAGCGGAGACTGCCGCGGGACAGATCTACCTCGGTGACGTCTCCGCCAATCCCTTGCTGCTCGTACCTCCTCCTGCGCCCGAGCACACCCTCGACTCCGTCCGTGCGCGCGGCCTTCCCACCACGGAAGTGGAAGTGAAGATTCCGGGCGGCGAGACGCGGAAGGGCCAAGTTCGCTCTGACGTGGTGATGCTCTTTTGCCCGGGTGTTATCACCGACGAGACGCAGTTCCTTTCCCAGTCGAAGGCCGCGCTCGAATCGGGTCTCTACGCCGTGCGGGCGCCCACCGGAACGTTCATTGACCCGGAAGAGAACGCGCGAACCATCGCCAAGGCGATCGGAGATGCACGCTCCGCGGTCAAGAACCCGAACGCCAAGGTGCTGCTGGTGGGCTACAGCCAGGGCGCCACCAACGTCTTCGCCTTCATGCGCGACGCGAAGAATGAACGCGTGGAGCTCACGCGCGACGTCGCCGGTATTCACATCATGCACGGCGCCGCCCGCGGTTCTCAGGTGATCGACACCGTGCTGGCACTCAACAAATCGCTCCAGTCCGGCGAACCGCTCACGCCCGAAGAGCAGAAGCTGATCGACGCTTTCCAAAAAGCCGCCAAGGCCGAGCTGTCCGCCGAAAGCTTCGCCGCCTCCCTCGACCGCACCAAGAAGAGCTTCGAGCTGCTCAAGATCGAGCTGGATACCCTGGGCGACGTCGCCGCGGCGGCCTTGGGTGGAGGCTTGAACCCGGCTGATCGCGCCTCCCTCGCCGCGCGCCTCTTCAAGCTCGCACTGGAGGGAAAGGACTGGACCCAAGCGTTGCCTACCGAAGCGGCCGCGAAGCTGGGCCCGCTCTGGCGAGGCATCCTCGATGCGCCGGAGCTCACGCTGCTGCGCAATCCGTCGTTCCAGTCACTGCTGGAGCTTCGCAAAAAAGGACTCGAATCGCTGAGCAGCGCCTACGGCGAAGCGCTGATGCGCGACCCGAAGACCGCCAAGCGCACCGAAGGCATCCCCATCCTCAACACCGTGGGCGAGGTGCCGCCGGAGCGGGAACAAGAGCTGATCTCTCCTCTGAACGCGTTCAACTACCAGCTCTTTCAAGAGCTGGGGTTGCCGAGCGACAGCCAAGTCTCGGTGGATCAACAACGGCTGGGTGACGTGCTCCCCAACGCGATCGACATCCAGCCCGAAGCCGTGGGCCACTGGGGCGCCGCCGGCCTGCTCGTTCCGGGCGATCACGACGAGAGCTACTTCAAACACTTCTCCCCGACCGGACTGACCCGATCAGTGATGTCGACGTTCCAATCGATGGGTGTGCTCTAAGTTTTGGCTCGATTCAAAGCTCCCTCTGACCTTCACCGCTGCGGGGTAGTGACGCTCATACCCTTGAGTCGTTGATACGTCTCCAGCACATGCGCCGGATAGCCGTTCTTCGGATCTTTCCCACGCATCAGCGCCATGTCGACGGGACCGGGCCCGCGGTTGTACGCGGTCAGAGACATCTCCAGGTCTTTGTACATCTCCGTGTAGAAGCCCAAGATCTGCAGGCCGTAGCGAATAGACGTCTCCGGATCATCCAGGTCGCCCTGAATGCCCAGCACCTTCTTCCACTGCGGCATCACCTGCATCAGTCCCAGCGCGCCGACGTTGGACTTCGCCTTCGGATTGAAATCCGACTCCACCGCCATGATCGCCAAAGTGAGATTGGGATCCTTGCCGTGCAGCTCAGAGTACCTGTGCACGTGCCGAGCGATGGTCCGCGCCAGCGTTTGATCGATTCGCGGCTTGAGGATCATGATCTTAAGGAAGATGACGTCCTCGTTCGCCGAGCTGCCGATGTACAGGCGCAGGGCTTCCACTTCGGTCTTCAACTGCTGAGTCTGCTCTTTGAGCGCCTGAGTCTCCTTCACCCAGCTCTGGGATTCTGAGACCTGCGCCTTGAGCGTCTGATTGAGCGCGTAGAGCTTCGGCCCCAACAAGGTCGCCGCGGTGACCAGACCGACCACCACCACGCCGGCCAGGCCCAAGGACACGAAGGCCCAAGGACGAATGGGATCCGGTTCCGACTTGCTAACGTCCGCGAGCGCGCGTGAGAGCAGCGGCTCGCGCACCGTGTTCCGCCCTCTGTGCCGCTCCTCCCCATCCAGAGGGAATTCAGAAACTTGCACCGACGGAATCGATTCCGGCCGCTCCACTCGAGCCTCCTTCGTTGCGTGTGCACCGCCCCGACTCAAAACCACCTGGAGCCGGACCTAGAAACAGCGTGGTCGGGCATTCGACGCGGCATGGAAGGGAGGTGTCAAGACGCGCCCCTGCCCCCTTATGATGTCCGCGCCCATGAAGCGACCCAGCTTCAAGTTCTACCTGGTTATCGTGGTCAGTCTGCTCGCTGCGCTGCCGGTGATTGGGCTGAGCGTGTGGGAGTCTGCACGTTGGGAGACGTTCCGTGCCGACGAGGCGGACAAGCTGGGACTTCGGCTGGCGCAGTCGGTGTCGCGCGAGCTGTCCCAACTTCTGGACGATAACTTCCTGCTCGTCGAAGGGCTCGCTCAGCAAGTTCAAGCGCGCAACACGATGGACCCGGCAGTGCTCAAGACGATGATTCAGGCCCAGCACCGCGCTGTCCCCGGCTTCCTCACGCTCGCCGTCGCCGACGTCAAAGGCATCTCGCTGGTGGATCAAGACACCCACGGCGCGACCACCGTGG
>JBQTKE010000587.1:0-2613 GCA_052386435.1 Myxococcaceae bacterium | reverse complement strand
CAAAGCGCCAAGAAGACGCTGATGGAGGAGTCCAACTTCGACACGGACGACCTCCCGGACGAGATCGATCTCGCCTCGTCGGAGTACGCGCAGTCGATGGTGTTCCGCCTTCGTGACCGCGAGAAGTTCCTCCTCAAGAAGATCGAGAAGGCGCTGGCGCGCATCGAAGACGGCACGTTCGGAGTCTGTGAGCGGTGCGAAGAGCCCATTTCGCCCAAGCGGCTGGAAGCGCGCCCGGTGACGACGCTCTGCATTCGCTGTAAGGAAGAGCAGGAGAAGAAGGAAAAGTCGTACGGCTGAAGCAGCTCGCTACCCAGAATGCGCGAGATTCGAACCGTCCGGGTCTCGCGCCGCGGCTAGAGCAACTCGACCCGCAGCAGCTCCCGGCCGATCAGGAATTGATCCTGGGTCTCGATAAACGCCGGCGCGTTGAGTTTTACGAACGTTCCGTTGGACGAACCCAAATCCTTGAGAATCAGTCGGTCCGGCCGCACCTGAATCGACGCATGACGTCCTGAGACAAAGCCGTCACCCGCGAAGGTGATGTCGCCCAGCTCGCGGCCGATCAGGTTGTCGCCTTCCTTCAACGGATGCGCGCCACCGCGAAGCCCGCCCTCCAGCATCTGCACCAAGCGAAAGCGATAGCCCGGATCCGTCGAGCCCCACGCGATCGCGCCGCCCGCGTTGGGAGCGACAGAGGGAATGGGCTCAATCAGCAACCGCTGACGTCCCAAGCGCAGCTCTCCGCCCGGAAGAACCTCGCGCTCGGTGCGGAGACGGAAGAAGAGGCCGTTGCCGCCGCCTACGTCTTCCACCGCCAGCCGTGAGCCGGAAAAGAAGAACCGCGCCTGCACACCGGCAACGAACGGATCGTCCTTGAGCGTGATCTCGCCTTGCGTTCCGCAGGTGAGCACGTCCGCCTGCATGGGCAACACGGACTCAGGGCCACCGTCTGCGCGAACGACGCGAATCTGCACGCGGGGCCGAGCACCTGAGCCCGCAGTCATCGTCGCGGACGTGAGCGATGCACCGCACTGCCTGCAGGCGGCGGCGCCAACCGCGTTCGGTGTTCTGCAGCGGGGGCAGAGTGGGGTGGACATGAAGGAGCGTCCCTGAAGGCTTCGTATATCACCATCCTTGCGGGGAGCCGGACAGGCGTGAGAAATTTCCCGAACCTTGCTCTGCCCCTCGTGTGGTGCGAACGCTGGTGAGTCGTCGAAGTTCTGTCCCTCGTGCGGAACCACCATCGTCCGAGCGAATGCGCCCAACGACTACATCGGCCGAATCGTGGCCAAGGGGCACTACCGCGTCGACAAGATGATTGGCGAAGGCGGGATGGGAAAAGTCTTCCGCGCCGTCCAGGTCTCTCTCGACAAAGCGGTCGTGCTGAAAGTGCTGCGGCACGATCTGTTGTCGGACGAACGGACCGTGGCGCGCTTCCAGCGCGAAGCGAAGCTGGCCAGCCGGCTTAACCACCCCAACACCATCTCCGTGCTCGACTTCGGTCAGCTGGAAGACGGCGCGCTCTACATCGCCATGGAGCTGGTGTCTGGTCAGGACCTTCACCAGATCCTCTCCAGCGAGTGGCCGCTCCCCGAATCGCGTGTCATCAAGCTGGTTGGGCAGGTCCTCGCCGCGCTCGCGGACGCGCATGGGGCGGGGGTGATTCACCGAGACCTCAAGCCGGAAAACATCATGGTGGAGCAGCGCCGCGGTGATCCGGACTTCGTGAAGGTCTTGGACTTTGGTATCGCCAAGATTCAGGACGCGGCGGCAGAAGAGGGACCCGCGCTGACTCGAGCAGGCTTCGTCTGCGGGACACCGGAATACATGTCCCCGGAGCAGGCGCGCGGCGCGCAGCTCGATAATCGCTCCGATCTCTACGCGGTGGGCGTGATCCTCTACCAGCTGATGACCGGGTTGCTCCCGTTCGAGTCCGACTCCGCGGTGGGGTTCGCCACCAAGCACCTCGCGGAACCTCCGCCGCCGCCCTCACAGCGCCGACCTGAAGCGAACATCTCGCCCGCGATGGAAGCGCTCATCCTCAAGGCGATGTCGAAGAACCCCGCGGATCGTCCGCCGGATGCGTCAGCGTTTCGGGCGGAGCTGCTAGCGGTGGAGAACGCGCCCCGTAAGGCCACGCCGAAGCCCGCGCGCAAACAGGCGCCCCAGGCGTCGGATGAGATCGCCACGCGGATCATTCACAGCCCGCCATCTTGGAAGGCCGCGGAAGACGTCACCGCTACCGAAGCACCCGTCACAAGTCGTGGCGGCGGGGGGATGCTCGCGCTCAAGATCGCCACCGTCGCGCTGGTGTTGATCGCGGGCGGGCTGGTCGCGATGAATGCCTTGGGGAAGAAGGAGAGCGAATTGCCACCGCCTCCTGTGGCAACGGCCACGCCTGAACCCGCGACTCCCACCGCGCCGGTCGAAGAGAAGAAGGCGTGGGAAAAGGAAGTCCCCGCGGACGAGCGCGACGTGGCCGGTGCGATTCGGTTGGAACGCGAAGGTGATGATGCTCAGCAGCGCGGAGAGGTGGACGAAGCGGTGAAGAAGTACCGCGGCGCCTTCGAGAAGAATCCGGATCCGTTGGTCGCCTTCAAGCTGGGAGAG
>JBQTKE010000586.1:0-11465 GCA_052386435.1 Myxococcaceae bacterium | reverse complement strand
GCTTCACAACGCGCCCCACGTGGTGCGGCGCGGAAAGGGTGCGCTGGTTATCGCGGGCATCCCGGATCACGACGGCGCCAGTTTCGGCGCGCCGACCCATTTGGATCGGACCTTCGCGAACGCGCCGGAGGAAGCGCCTCGGGTTCTGCTCGCGCACCAGCCTCGGAGCGCGCGGCTCACCCAGCAGCACAATGTTGCGCTTCAGCTCTCTGGGCACACCCACGGCGGTCAGTTCTTTCCGTGGATGTTCTTTGTGAAGCTTCAACAGCCAGTGCTCGCCGGGCTTCACAGACTGGGAACTGGCTGGCTCTACACCTCGCGCGGGACCGGTTACTGGGGGCCGCCGATTCGACTGGGCGCGCCGCCGGAGATCACGGAGCTCACGCTGACTCGCGCGTAGTTTTGGGGCCTGGGATCAGTGCCTTCAAGGCTTCAGCCAGTCGGGAAGCTGGGGCAGCTCGCGCGAGCTCGAGCTCTGGGCGTTTAGGCCCGCGTTGTATCCGGCGTACAGCGTTTCAATTCGCTGTTCCGGGCCGTCGTGGTTGGGCAGCACCGGCTTGTCGCGGAAAGGCAGAACTGAATCGTCAAACAACACATGACCATTCACGCCGTGCTGGTAACCGGCGAAAAAATCCGCGCGACGTTCTTTGGTCAGCGATTCAGGAGAGCGGAGGTCGCCATAAATCCAGTGGCCCCCTTCGTGGTACGCGGCCACGCGGAGAACAGGGGACGGCGCACGACCCAACACCACGCCGCGCTGGTCTGTCCTGCCAAAGAGAGCTTCTTCGTCCAGCAACTTGTAGGGAACTCTCACTCCGTACCGGGCTTCAAGCTCCTGTTGCACGTGGAAGACGGTGGATTCGCGACCGTCCAGGTATCCATCGCCGTTTCCGATTCGTCGTTCGGCTGCCATCAACTCCGAGAGGCCCTGCTGCAACGGCACCGCGGAGGGAGCCTGAAGCCGTCGTGAAGGGGCAACCATGCTCCGTCGATCCACGTTCATCCCGCCCCCCAAGCGGTGCCGCACAACATCCACTTTCGAGCCGGGAGGGCGAAGCATTCCATTGGGTTTATCGGCGGAGCGGGGTCGCAGTTTTGACCATTTACTGTGTCTATCTTATCCTTAATTTATGGACTGGAATGTTGGCGACGCAAAGCAGCAATTTTCCGAGGTTTTAAGGCGCGCGGAGCGCGAGCCTCAACGGATTCTCAATCGAGAGCGATTGGTCGCCCTGGTGATCAACGCGGCCGAGGCCGAGGCGTTCTTGTCTTGGGCTGAGCAACAGCGTCGACCGCCTCTGGCGACCTCGCTGGACGAATTGCAGCGCATTTGTACCGAGGAAGACTATGCGTTGGAGGTTCCTGCCCGCGCAGACAGACCCGCTCCGCTCGGTTCGAGCCGATGAACGCACCGTTGACGGATACGAATGTCCTAAGCGAGCTGATGAGGCCTCAGCCGACAGCTGCTGTCGTGGAGTGGGTAAGGCAGCAGCCCCGCCTATCGCTGAGCGTGGTGTCTTTAGAGGAGATCCGCTTTGCGCTGGCCCTTAAGCCCAACGAGCGGATGGAGAACTGGTTCGAACGATTCTTGAGCTCTCATCTCGATGTGCTGCCCGTGACGGCCGATATCGCCGGCCGGTGTGGCCGACTTCGCGCCCGAATGCGCGCCGAAGGGACAGAGCGCACGCAGGCGGACATGCTCATCGCCGCGACGGCGATGGAGCATCAACTCACTCTGGTGACTCGCAACGCGCGCGACTTCGAACGATGCGGGATCGCACTCCTCAATCCCTTCCCGAGCTAAGGACGAACCATTGAAGGTTCGCGCCGTCTACGCGACGGTGCGGATCAGCTCGGTGACTGTGGCGAGGCAGGGAGGGTGGAGCCCTGAGCTCGGTTCGGTTGGAGTGAAGGGTGAACACGGCGAGGGCGATCCGGCACCCTCGCCGTTGCTTCACTTGGTTAGCGTCCGACGTGCGCAGTGATGAAGTCTTTGTGCGCTGCGGTCCGGACGTAGACGGTCGGGAATTCCGAGTCGCCGCACGCAAACCCCCCGCTCACGATTCCGGCCACCACGGTTCGCTTGGCGATGGAATCGTAGGCGAGCAGCGGTCCACCACTGTCACCGTGGCATGCAGAGCGCGGCTTCTCGTCGGTGGAGACCGCGCAAACCTGTGCCGGCTTGACGATCTCAGCCCCCAACGTCACGGGGACGCCGTTCGCGTGAAGGCCGGAGATGACCTGCGCGTTGCAGCTGAAGTTGTTCAGGATGAGCAGTGGCGTCGAGAGCAATTCGTTGGAGCCGCCGTACTCGGCCGGCAAGGTGCCCGTGCCTCCATCGCTTAAAAGAGCGAACACGCCCGCGTCGTAACGGTAGCCGCCGTCGTAGACGCCCGCGTCGTAGGGGTAGCCGCCGTCGGAAGAGCTGCCCGCGTCAGCAGGCTGGGGGTTGTAGAACTCGAAGCCGCTCACGCTCCCCCAACCGGCGACTCGCGCGTTCTTGCCATGCACGAGAATGTCGCGTCGGTCGTAGTCGATGACGTATTCGCTGGCCACCGGTTGGGCCAGCTTGACCAACGCCACGTCTGAAGGCGGGATGCCATCCATGTAGGAAGTGCTGGTCTCGTACTTCTCCAAGTCTTTCTTCCAGTCGGGATGAACGATGATCTCCGCCGCGTCCACGATCTGCGCAGGGGTGACGGCAGCGAGATCCAACTGGTTGACCACGACCTTGAACTGCTCAGAGACCTTCAGCTGCGGCGAGTAGCTCATCACGCAGTGCGCGGCGGTGAGCACCCACTCCCTGTCGATCAACGTTCCACCGCAGCCGTGGCCGAAGTTGCCGCGGTAGTCAGGGACCTGGAGCGAAACGACGAACCGCATTCCGCTCTTCACCACATCGCCCGCGACGACCTCTGCTTCAGAGACGCCCTCGTCGGAGCCTTCTCCTGCTTCAACTCCGCACGCAGCGAGTACTGCGCACGCGGCGCCTAACAAAATCTTTCGCATCTCGTTCCTCCATGACTCCGGCCCCATTTTGGCGCGCGCAGAATCGGCTGAGAATGCCGCGCGGCACAATTCATCTGCCTCGAGGTGAAGCGGACGAGGCTCACTGCAAACGGGAGTCATCGCTTTTTTCACTGATGAGAATGAAGTCGTTCGAGAGAACGCTGCGACTTGATGGCACGGGTCAAGTCGGCGGCCTTGAGGAGCGCCTCGATCATTGGTGTAGGGTCGGCCTGGTTCTTCCCGGCGAGGTCATAGGCGACGCCGTGATCCGGCGAGGTTCTCGGCAGGGGGAGGCCGAGGGTCACGTTGACGGTGTGCACGAAGTCCAGGGTCTTCGTCGCGATGAGCCCCTGGTCATGGAACATGGCGAGCACTGCATCGTACGGGAACGTCTTGCCCATCGCGGCTCGAGCGAAGAGGCCGTCGGCTGCGATTGGGCCTTCGCACTTCACTCCGGCTTGGCGTGCCTCGGCCACGGCGGGGGCGATCACTTCGACCTCTTCGCGGCCCAGATAGCCTCCTTCGCCGGCGTGCGGGTTGAGTCCGCACACGGCGAGCTTGGGTATGCGCTTCAACACGGGCTTCAACGACGCGGAGAGGAGCTTGAGCTGCGCGACCAATTTCCCCCGAGTTATCAATTTCGAGAGCTCGGCGAGCGGCACGTGGTTGGTGGCGAGCGCGACGCGAAGCCGAGGCCCGTCCATCAACATCATCACGTCACATCCGAAGGCTTCGCCCAGAGCTTCGGTGTGGCCCATGAAGGGCACGCCCGCGCGGGTGATCTGCTCCTTCGAAACAGGCGCGGTGCAGATCGCATCAACCTCTCCCGCACGCGCCGCGTCGATCACTGCTTGAACGTACGCGACCTGGGCACTGCCTCCCGCGAGCGTGGGCTTGCCGGGGCGACGGTCCGCCCGCGCAAGGCGAGTCACCGCTACGGCGCCCGGAAACGAAGCGTCGCCGTACACTTGCGCGGTCAAGGCTCTACGAACGCGGGGCAGGGCGAGCGCGGCGGCTACGACCTCCGGACCAATGCCGGAAGGATCACCCAGGGAGATGCCGACGACGGGCTTCAGATCTTCGTCTCGACGACGGCCGACTGCCGCAGCTCCTGCACGTATTGATCCGTGTAGCGCTCGAGCTGCGACTTGAGGAGCGAATCCTTGAGCTGCTCCTTCACTTCCTCGAACGGCTTGGCGGGGATGCTGCGGCGATCCTCCACTTTGATCACGTGCCAGCCGAACTTGGTCCGAACAGGATCTGACACCTCGCCGACCTTCATTCCGAACGAGGTGCGCTCGAACTCGGGGATCATCACCCCGCGGCGGAAGTAGCCTAGGTCTCCGCCGTCTGACTTCGACGGTCCTTCGCTCTTCGCCTTGGCCAGCTCCGCGAAATCGACGTTGGCCTTTCGCGCCTCGGCAGCGATCGCCACCGCACGCAGTCGCGCCTTCTCGATCTCGTCAGTCGTCGCCTTGGGCCCCACCGTCATCACGATGTGGCGCGCGTGCACTTCCGACTCCTCGCCCTCCATGCGCGAGTACTTCGCGTATTCCGCCTTGAGCTCTTCGTCGGAGACCTTCACCTTGCTGCGGACCTTGAGGTTGATCAGCTTCAGCCGCGCCAGGTGCTTGCGCATAAAGTCCCTATACGCCGGCAGGGTGTAGCCCTCTTGCCGCAGCAGCTGTTCGAACTGGGCCTGCTCCAGGTTGTTCTGCCGCCGCACGTCTTCCATGCCGGCGTCGATGTCCTGTTCGGTCACTTCGATGTTCAGCTCTTTGATCTGCGCTTCGAGGAGCTTCTCGCCGATCAGCACGTCGAGCGCTTTCTTCTGTAGCTCGGTCCGCTGGGCCGCGCGCTTCTTCGGATCTCTCTCCGAATTGATCCGCGCCATCTCCGGCGCCACCCGCTGCTCGATCTCCGAGAGCGCCACGATGTCGCTGTTCACGACCGCGGCGACGCGATCAACCATTTCTGCCCGGACTCCCCACGGGAAACCGAGCGCCATCAACACCAGCAACCGCTTCATGGCCACCTCAACACCAGAGCACGCGCGCGCGTTCAAAACTACGGCTCCGCGACCCGTGCGCCACCTTGGGCCTTGCCCGAGATGGACTGCACTGTTTGATCGTTCACCACGACTTGGGCCCGCTCACGCAGCGCCTTGCTGTACTCCGCTTCCGCATGGCTGCGCCGCTCGGTGAGCAGCTTCTCTTCGACTTGGCGCCGCACCTCGGAGAGTTCCTTCTTCCGCGGCGCTCGCTTCTCCAGAACCTTGAACAGGTGAAAGCCGTACTCGCTCTCGACAATGCCTGAGACGGAACCGACTGGGAGACTGAAGCACGCTTCGTCGAACTTGGGTGGCATCACCCCGCGCCCGAAAAAGCCCAGGTCTCCTCCGACCTTCGCGTCCGCGGACAGCGAGTACTTGCGAGCGAGATCCGAAAACTTCTTCCCCGTGGCCAGCTGCCCCTGCAATCGCTTCGCGTCGTCCAAGCCCTTCACCACGATCTGCGCGGCGTGAACCTCTTCCGGCTCTTGGAGCTCCGCGGCGTTCGCTTCGAAGTAGCGGCGAATCTCGTCCTCGGTCACCGCGACGCGCGGGTAGAGGTGGCCCTGAAAGAGCTTCTCAATGGAGAGCATCACCGCGGTCTTCGCCTTCAGCTCCGCGATGGAGAGCTGCCCCTGCGCGAGCGCGTCGTTGAAGCTCTCCGCGGGATAGTCGGAGCTGATCCGCATCAGGCCGCGGTCGATCTCTTCCGGCGTCACCACGATGTTGTTCTTCTTCACTTCCTGCATCAGCAGCATCCGCTGCACCAGCGTGTCCACCAAAGCGCGCTTGAGCGGCTCAATCTGCTCTGGCGTGTGCGGCTCCACCGGATCGATCGACTTGAGCTCGCGCGACAGCTCCTGCTCGAAGTCGGCGCGCGAGAGGATCTCTCCGTTCACCGTGGCGACGACGGTGGGGTCCTGTTTGTCTTTCTTCTCGTCGTTGCAGCCAACCGTCACGGACAGCAGCGCGAGCGGGGTGAGAAAAAGAAGAGTGAAGGAATGAACGTTCATTTAGTGCGTGCTCACCGCGCCCGGGGTTGGCGGAGCAGGGTTGACCGGCGCAGGGATAAATCCCACGGGCGGGCCCTTTGTTTCCAGGGTCGGCCCCTTCAAATCGACCTCCAACTTCGCCAGCGCTTGCTCGTCCACTTTGTAGCCGGCCTTCGCCTTCAGCGCGTCCAGCAGCTTGGCGTAGTTCTGGTTCTTCCGCTCGAAGAGGATGTAGCCCTGAATCTGGGACTTCACGTTCGCGTCCGCGAGCGTCAGGTTCAGCGCCTGGGTACGGCCCTGCAACTTCAACACGTGGAAGCCCTTCGGCGTCTCCACCACCTGCGGGTAGACATCGCCGGTGTTCTTGATCTGCGCAGCGGCGCCGGCAACCTCCGGGCCGTACTGCTCCGCCAGCTCCTGCGAGGACAAGAAGCGCATGTCCCCATCGATGGGCTTGGTCCGGGGCTCCTCTGAGTGCTCGCGCGCCAAGGCTCCGAACGCGGTGAAGTCCAACGGGACCAGCGTCTTCGCCTTCGCCAGCACCTCTTCCGCTTGAGCCCTCTTCTCCTTGCGCGTGACCTCGCCTTCGGGTGCGGAGACGAAGACGTGCACCAGCCGCGTCATCTCCGGCTTCACGTAGTCCGACTGGTGCTTCTCGTACCAGGCCTGGACGTCCGCGTCGGGGATTGGGTTGGGCTTCTCCTCGTACTCCTGTTTGAGCAACTTCTGGATCATCACCTGTTTCAAGGTGTGGACCACTTCGGGGTCGCTGGCCAAACCTCGGCGCTGCGCCTCCGCGGCGAGCATCTCGAAACGGGCGATGCCGTCCACGAACTCCTTCTTCTGCTCCACCGTCTGGTAGCGGGCGCGGGCGAAGGGGCTCATCTCGGCGAAGCGCGTCTTCAGCTCCTCCGCGGTGATGGAGTCCTCGCCGAAGGTCGCCACCTTGGTGCCCTGGCCGGTGCGGTTGTGCCGAAGCTCGACCTTGGCGGTGGCGTTGCCCCTGTCGCAGGCGAAGAGGGCCAGGAAGGTGAGGGCCGTGAGGGAACGGATCATGGGCTGTCAGCTAGCACAAAGCTGCGAAAGCCGGGGTCGCGCTTCGTAACCCGTTGACGGTTTTCGCGAACCGGGTTGGGGGGCGGCGATGGCACCCCGCGGCATGGGGGTGGGGACCTTGACCCTCTCAGAGTGTTCGCTATGGTGCCGCGCCTTTCAGGGCAGCGGATGCCCTTCCTTTCAGTCGAGTCCTTTTATGTCCCGTGCTTTGGCTGTCGCGGTGCTGTTCACCGCTGCGTGCACTGGCACCTCCACGACGCCGCCCCCGGTGCCTTCACAGGCGCTCACGGTTTACGGCGACTACGTGTCGGGTGCGACGTTCGTGCAGGGCTACGCCTGGGATCCGGAGGCGTTCTTCTTCTCGCTGGCGACGGTCTGTCCGCCGCCGCCCGCCCCCTGCGCGTTTCCACCGCTGACGCTCCCGGAAGATCCGAACCTCGGCCTCCATTTCGAGCGCAGCGCCATTCAGGGCGCGACGGTCTACCTGTTTGATCCCGCGCAAGGAAAGCCGGCGTTCGCCGCGTCCACGCCCAGCAAGGCCAGTGGTGGCTGGCAGGTGAAGAACGTGACGAGTCGTCCGGGGCCGCCGTTCTTTCCGCTCTGGGCGGATCCGTCTGGGCAAGAGAAGCCCACGCTCAAAGCGTTTGGTCCCACCACGCTGCCACCGATTCCCGCGGGTGACTACGGGCCGACCTTCGTGCTGCGGCCGATCTTCACTCAGTTCACCGACTGCATCGGGATGGCCGCGCCGCTCGTGAGCAAGGTTGGCGTGTTGGATGCGGTGGCGAAATACCTGACCGCCACGGGAACTCCCACCTCGGTCGCGGATCTCTACAGCCCGGCCAAGTTTGGAGGCGTGGTGGTGACGTGGCTCTACGCCTCCGGCCCGAGCGCGCTCCGTGCTCCCGCGAAGGGGTCCACGCTTGGCGCGGCGGTGACGTCTCCCGCCAGCGTGACTGCGCGTGTCCTGCACATCGACTGGGCGCCGCCGGGGGTGGGGCCTCCGACCCAGTCTCCGCGCGGATTCTTCGTCAACGACGCGGTGACGGCCTCTCCGCAGGGTTTGACGGTGACGCTGCTCACGCCGGCCGCTCAGCCGCCGACCCTGGTCGCCTTCACGCCGGGAGATCCGGTCACCGACGCCGCCAACGATCGTCCCTGGCAGTTCCCGCCTCTGCCACCCATGCCGATCGCCCCGGGAACCCTTTCGTTCAACGAGCTGCAGGCTGTTCCACGCGGTTCTCCGCCGCCACCCCAGTTCGTCTGCATTCAGTAGGAGTCTTTGATGCGCGCCCCTTCAACCCTGCTGACGCTGCTGCTGCTCTTTCCCGGGTTGGTGACCTGCTCGGTCTTCAACACCAGCGGCAAAGAGGAGACGCTGGGGCGCGGAGCGCTCGCGCGCGATCCGTACGATCCCATCGCGGAGGTGCGCCTGTCGCTGCAGATGATCAACGGGTGCGCGGTGCTCGCGACGGGGGAGCCGCTGGGAAAAGGAACGGCGAACATTCCGTATCCCGATGACTGCAAGGCGCGGATGCTCCCGGGTCAGATGGGCGGTCACACCCCTCCGCTGCGCCCGATGCCGCTGCTGGCGAACACGACCTACTTCTTGAACTACCTGAGCCTCGCGGAGATCGCGCTCGACAAGCACAAGGACGCGAAGCGGATGGGCGATGTGGTGTCGTGGTTCAAGACGCTCCCTCGCTTTGGGAAGTTGGATTGGAGGAACTTGGGCCAGGTCAGTGACGACTGGGGAAACACTGTGCGTTCGCCCAGCCCCTACGCGTGGCAGCGAAAGATCCACTTCGCCAACGCCGCTTGGCAAAACGTTCCCGACGACTCGTTCCTGCTTGAGGTGTTGGACTCGTTGAACCGCGTGGTTGTCTCGGCGACGTACCGCCGCAAGGACTTCCTTGTCGAGAACCCCGCCACGTTTCACACCGAGCTGTTCTGGAGGGCGGACAGCGTCGCGCAGCCTTCGTCGCCGGATGATTCGAATTTCGTCCAGGCGCCCAACGCGCCGCCGGGTTTCCCGCCCACCAAGGCGATGCGTTTCCAGACGATGTTCAAGCTGGAGCTGGTGACGCAAATCAGCACCGAGAACAGCTTTCAGATCCCCGAGGACGTGAGGGGCGATGGCGCGCTCCGTCTGACCTGGAGTCAGTTGCCGGATGACCCCATTTATTTCCCGGTTCGTTATCAGGCGGAGGCGGATCCAACATGCTTCTCACCGGACTTCAGCAGGCCGGTCGCGTGCTCTTTCGGAAACGTGCCCACCGCGACTTTTTCTACGCCGAAGAATGGTCAGTACTACGTGCCTGGCGAGACAGTGCAGGCGACGCTGGGCGTGAAGGATTCCAAGGGAAATTGGATCCACGCGCAGGACGGTTTTGGTTCGTTCAACGAGATGATCGACGACCAGACGAACGGTCTCATTGGCATTCATTTCCCTGCGTATTACGACGAGTACAACAACGACATGGGAACGTCGTACTCGTTCGCGGGGCCGATTCAGGACTTCAAGATCCGCCACGAGCTCAATGAGCCCAACGCGTATTACATCGCGCCGTCCATTCAGTTCATCCCGGGCATAGGCAACGAGCAACTCAACATGGTCTACACGGTGCCGGTCTCGGAGAACGCGATCCCGGGCGGGCGCGAAAAGCGGATTCCGCGCGTGTACAACTTTGATCTCCCCAAGGACGCGAAGCCGGGCACGTACCTCTTCTATTGGAAGGTGCACCGCTCGTTCATGGGTGAGCGGTTTACGAAGTTGGTGCCGTTTGAAATCCCGGTGGGTCAGTCAGAGCCCACGGCGTTCCCGGGACGGATTGGGAATTGTCAGATGTGTCACCGAGGGACGATCAGCCTGGAGAATGTCCGGCACGGTCTTGCGGTGGACTACGTCGAGGGGTGCAAGATCTGCCACTCGCGCGACGTGATGATCGCGGGCAAGGGGATTCAGTTCGAGTTCCTCATTCACTCGGCCCACAACAGCTCGCCGAAGTATCCGCGGCTGCGGAGTGAGTGCACGGCGTGTCATCTGACGAGGGAGGGTGCGACTCGGCCGAGCTATGGGGTCTGTGCGTCGTGTCATCCGCAGCCGCATGGCGGTGCTTACGCGAAGCTGGGGATCACGTCGGATTTCGAGCCGAACAACGCGGACAGTCTCCACGGGAACTGCGCCAACGCGTGCCACACGGGCGTGAACACGCCGGCGGGACATCTGCTGCCGCCGCAATAAGCGAGGGGGAAGTGAGTGAGGGCCCCCCGCTCTGGGCTTGCATTGCCCGTGCGGTGCAGACCTTGATCCGCGACCGGGTTGCACGCCTGGGCAGGTTCGACTGACTTGTTCTCTTGAGTAAGGGCCGGCGCGCTCGATGCAGTGCGCCGAGGCGCCGTCCGGTCCTTCGTAGTGCTTCGTGAACGCGCTCGAGGCTGTGTGCCGAGGCGCCGTTTTTACGAAGCGCTACTTCTTCTTCGCGGCAGCGGCGGGAGGCGGCGCGAACGCCTTCTCCAACTTCTCCGCGGTCTGCATCAGGCCGAGCGCGGCCTCAGGCGGGACCTTGGGATCCGGCACGGTGTTCTTGATGGCCGGGATGCTCTGCAGGTACGCGAAGACGGCCTTGAGGTCAGGATCCGTCATTCTCGCGACGCTCTGCCACGGCATGGGCGGATAGATGGGGCGCGCGGACTTCTCGCCACCCATGTGCCGTCCGGTCCGCATCGACTTGATGAACATCTCTTGGGTCCAGGTTCCAATCCCGCTGTCTTTGTCCGGCGTCAGGTTCGGCGAATAGACGATGCCGAACGGCATGGCGAACGCGGTGAAGGTTGGGCCGATTACGGCCATGTCCGGTTTGGCGTATTTGCCCGCGGGATCCGGCGCGCCCTCGGGATGACCGGAGAGCATTTTGGTCATGTCCTGAAGCGGAACTCCCAGCTCGGAGTTGAACGCCCACGGCGTATGACAGTCGTTGCAGCCGCCGACGTGAACCAGGTACTCGCCGCGTTTGATCTCTGCCGGATTCACTTTCTTTCCTGCCGCGAACGCCACGGAAGCCAGAGATGACAGGGCCACCGCGCCGGCGATCTTCCAGATGCGCATTTGCAACTCCTACTCTGTGATGGTTAGGGTGCTACGGGGCGCGCACTCTCGCCGTAGGGTGCCGAGTCGTCTAGCGCGATCTGGTGGGCTCCTTGCCATGGCGCCATGGCGCAGTGCGTGCTGGTCCGGAGCGTGCGCGGCCCAGCGAGGCGTGGTCTGTCAACTCAGTCCGCAGTGAGCGACTCGAGCAGGACCTTGAGCGACGCCTTCTCTTCCGCGCTCAACTCCAACGCCCGCATCGTGATGGCCA